>CAIYZB010000089.1 GCA_903930545.1 uncultured Alphaproteobacteria bacterium | reverse complement strand
GGCCGCCAGTCGGTTGTCGGCGTGAACCGCTATCGTCCGGAAGTCGCCGACGACATCCCGGTTCTCAAGGTCGACAATTCCGCGGTCCGCGAGGCCCAGATCGCCAAGCTTCAGCGCCTGCGGGCCGAGCGCGACCCCGCCGCGGTCGCGGCTGCCCTCGCTGCCCTGACCGCCGGGGCGAAAGGCAATGCCAATCTGCTGGAACTCTCGGTCGAAGCTGCCCGCGCCAAGGCCACAGTGGGGGAAATCAGCCTCGCCCTGGAGGAAGCCTTCGGCCGTCACTCCGCCGAGGCCTTCGCCGTCACCGGCGTCTATCTGCGGGAATCCGGCGAGACCCCGACGACGGCCCGGGCCCGGGCCATGGCCGAGGCCTTCAGCCAGGCTGATGGACGCAAGCCCCGGGTCATGATTGCCAAGATGGGTCAGGATGGTCACGACCGGGGCCAGAAGGTGGTGGCCTCAGGCTTTGCTGACCTTGGCTTCGACGTCGATATCGGCAACCTGTTCCAGACCCCTGAAGAGGCCGCCGCCCAGGCCGTCCGCGATAATGTTCATGCCGTCGGGGCCTCGTCCCTGGCCGCCGGTCACCTGACCTTGGTGCCGGAACTCAAGGCCGAACTGGCCCGTCTGGGCCGTCCGGACATCCTGGTGGTGGTGGGGGGCGTCATCCCGCCGGAGGACTTCCAGGCCCTGCGCGATGCCGGGGTTGCTGCGATCTTCTCCCCCGGCACCGTGGTGCCCGAGGCGGCCATCGAGGTTCTGGACCGGCTGAACGAACTGCTCGGCTACGCGCAAGCCTAGCGTCGGCCCTTCTTGCGGGCGGCCTTTCGGGCCGCCTTCACCGCATCCTCAGGCAGGATCGAGGGGCCATGCCGCGCCTCGATATCCTTCTGTAGAGCCTTGGCCGCCATGAGGTGTCCGGGAAACAGGGTGTCGATGGCCCAGCCGGCCACCGGGACGGCGGAACTGGCTGTATCAGCCACCAGATAGGCTGCCATCCGCGCCAGGGTGGCGATGGAGGCCTGGCCGGCAAAGCCCTGAACCATCAGAAGCAGCCCGGCCACGGCGCTATAGGCTGTGCCCGCCCCTGGGATCCAGGCCAGCACCCCGTCAAGGCCAAGGCCTATGGGGCCTACACCCACGAGCCGGTCAGACAGGCGCTTGATCCGCTCGGCAGTTCTCCAGGCCCTGTGGGCCCGTTCCTGGGTCATGGGGATGCCTTTGTCTGAGCTCGGCACCCAAGGTGGGTATGTCTGCAGGTCAGGTCAACACCGGGAAAGGCCGGTGCCTTGGTCGCCTTCGCAAACTCAGCCCAGGAACACGACCCGGCGGCTTTCCTTGCCCGCCCGGATCCGGGACAGGACATCGCGATATTCCGGCGTGCCGACGGCTTCTTTGCGGGTGCCTTCGAAATAGATGGTATCGCCCATATGCTTCATCAGCAGATCGGCGGACCACTTGTGGCCGGTGAACAGCAGGTCGGCGATCTTTCCGGCCACAGGCACCTCGCCTACCAGGGCGTCTATGGCGATGATGGCAAAGATCTGCAGCAGGACCATGGGCGCGGCCCGCGCCCTCAGTCCGTCGAAAATGATCAGCAGGCCGGCACCCAGGCTATAGATCGCCCCGGCCCCGGGAATCCAGGTCAGCAGGCCGTCCAGACCGACGCCCAAGGGACCGATCCCCACCACATTGTCCGACAGCTTCTTCGTCCGCTCGATACTGCTACGGATATTGTGCAGGTCGATATGCGACCGCGCGAAGATCATTCGGCGCTCCTCTGGGCAGAAACTCGACACACCATGCCGCATGGCGCGTCTTCCTCAAAGCCCGAGACCATTAATTCGCGCACAGGGAGAATTGGCTGACGACTCCGACGCCTGATGCGGGAGAGGCGCTCGCGCAAAATCAAAATTCACCCTATTCTGTGGACCATGGCCAAGTCAGAAACCCCTCTGCTGATCGTCACCACCCACTTCATTGAGGGCCGCCCGGTGCGTCAGCATCTTGGAATGGTCTCGTCCCAGGCCATCCTCGGGGCCAATGTCGTTCTCGATCTGATGAATGCCATCCGCGACTTTCTCGGGGGCAGGTCCAAGGGCTATGAGCGCGTCCTGGCCCAGGCCCGCGCTGATGCCCTCAAGGGTCTGGAGGCCGAGGCCCGTGCCCTGGGCGCCAATGCCATTGTCGGGGTCGACCTCGACTACAATACCGTCGGCCCCAACAGTTCCATGCTGATGGTCTCGGTCAACGGCTCGGCCGTTATCCTCTAGATCACGTCCCCTGCTGCGGCATCCAGCAGCAGATAGGCCCGGCCCACGTCAGTGCCCAGAAGATCGGCCACGCCGAACCCTTGAGGATCGTTGTCAGCTGCCGCTTCCAGCTGTTCAAGATAGCGCACGACAAAAGGCAGGGCCTGCCGCTTCAGGGCGTCATCCGTAAACAGCCGCCGGGTAAGTCGACGCGTCGCTGCCGGTGCCAGCTTGCGCACCACCTCCCGTGCCCCGTCGAGATCGCCGGTCTGGATCGCCGCAGAGATCTCCTCGATTCGAGAGCGCGGCAGCAGTGCGGCGGGGTCGATCCCCATGCCTGCGATCTCGGCCACCAGACCGACATCTTCTGTAACCGGGCCGGGCTCGTTTTCGTCCATGGACGACAACAGGTCCTTCCAGGTCCAGCCATCGGCGGCGGGAACGGGTTCGGGCGGGCGACCGGCAGCCGCCTCGAAGATGCTCGTGAATTCCTCGTCCGTCGCCGTGGGGGTCAGCTTCAGTCTCTGACGCTCCTGGGGGGCCTCTGGTGCTGGCCGGACCGGCAAGGTCCCCCTCAGGGCCGGCGTAGGGGCACGGGGTGCTGGACGTCCCGCTGCAGGAACAGCCCCGGTCCCGGCAGCCGAGCCCATCAGACGAATGGCCTCACTCAGCATCTCGTAGTTCTTCTGAACCCGCTCCTGGAAGGCCGCATCAATGGCCTGGGTCTCTTCCGCCGTGCGACGGGCATGGTCCATAAGCTCGTCCAGGGACTGGGCCACCGCCTCGCGCACCTGGTCGGCCTGACCCCGCGCCACGGTGGGCAGCTCAGCCGCCTTGGCTTCGATCTCGCTCATGAGACCCGAGAGCTCGCTCAAGGTGGCGCGAGCCGACACCGCGCCTTCATCCAGCTTGCGCGCTGTGGCCGCACCGGCCTGTTCCACCATCATGGCCGACTGTTCGATCAGCTCGCGGGCCTCGGCCAGCCGGGCCTCGAAGACCGTATTGGCGGTCTGGCCCGCGGTGAAAGCGGCCTCCGACAGCTGATCCACCTGGTCACGGGCCATGGTGGCATGGGCCTCCGCGGCCTTGCGGGTATCTTCGGCCGCTGCCGCCAGGGCCGTGATCGCCGCACGGGTCTGGGATTCCAGCAAGGCTCTCTGCTGGGCGGCGGCCTCGGAAACATCTTCCAGGGCATGCAGGGTCGACTGACCGAACTCGTCCCGTTCGGCCTTGGCCGACTCCGCCAGTTCGCGGAACTGCTCCGCCGCCTCAATGATCAGGGCACGCAGGGCCTCGCCGCCCTTGGCCGCGCGATCGCCCATCTCCAGGGCCGAGAGACGGGCCTGGGCGATGAATTCCGACAGCTGGGCAGCATTGGTCTCGGCCTGGGCCGCGAAATTCTCCTGATCCGCCCTCAGGGCATGGACCACCGTCACCAGACCGGCCCTTTGCTCGGACAGGCCCTGTTCCACCACTGAAATCTGGTCAGCCACACCACTGCCAGCCGTTTCCAGCCGGGCAATGTGACGGGTCAGGTCCTCACCGGCGATCCGCGCGGCATCAGAGGTTTCACCCGCCGCCGCAGCCAGGTCCGCCGCCCGCGCAGCCAGGGAAGCCTCGGCCTCCCTCAGCTGGGTTTCAGCCAGGTCAGAGGCCTCGGCTACCATACGGGCCTGTTGGGTGATGGTGTCGGAGACGGCTGTCGCCTGGGCGTCCAGGGTCTTGGCCAGACCCTCCATCTCCGTGCGCTCATGGCCAAGGGTCGTGATCAGGGTCTCGGCGGTGCGCGCTGACTGCAGGGTCGCCTCGACCAGTTTTTCGCTTTCGGCAGCCAGGGCAGACCTGAGGGCCAGCAGGGTCTGTCGGGCTTCCTCGGCCAGGGCCGCCGTCGCCGCGATTTCCTCGCGCACCATCTGGACGATGTCTGCGGCCTGGGCACCGGCGACCATGGCCGGAGCGATCATCTGGTCTGAGAGGCTGCGGGCATTCTGGGCCTGCTGCCCCAGCTTCTGTCCTTGCCGCACGGCATAGGCGGCGACCCAGACCAGGGCGGCCGGGCCAATGGCCAGGGCGGCCAGAACCGTCAGGGCAAAGGGATCAAAGTCGAAGGGCGATACGGCGCGGCGATAGCCAAAGGCAAAGGCCACCGGCGCAGCCGCCCAGAGTACCGATACGAAAAGGGCTGTGAGATAGATGGGCCAGGCAGGCGCCAGGCCGGGGGCCTCGGTGGCTAACAGACTGACGGGTGGAACCTTCAGTTCGTTGCGGGTTGGCGCGGCCTCCGGCAAGTCATTTGTCGGCGCAGCGACGGGGGTTTCCAGGGACAACTCAGGCTCCAGCAGGTCATCCACCGCATGTTCGTCCTGCAGGCCCGGCTCGGACTGGGCAGCCGGGTTCAGACCGTCTCCAGAAACGGTCGACAAATCCAAGGGTTGATGCCGCTTCTTGATCTTCATCCTCGGCCTACCTCGAACGGCGCGTCTCAATGGACGGGGGTCGGATCCTCAGACCCCCAACCCAAGCTCGCGCCTGGGGAGAAACGATTACCGACGAATGCCCGGCAGGCAAAGCGGGTAGAAGTTAATTCAGGGATTTCCGCGCAGATTCCGGCGGGCTTCAGGCCATTCCGCCCCCCAGGGGGGCCTCGCTGGCCACCCGGGTAGCCGGGGGGACCGGGACCGGGCCCGCCACCTGGGCCTTGGGTCTCGGGGTTGGGGCAGATCGGTTCACGACCCGCTCGGCAACGGGCTTCTCCGGCGGGTGTCGCTCCAGGGTCACCCCGAAATGTGAATAGGCTGCGGCGAAGGAGTGCAGCACCAGGGCAGCGACAATCTCGGTGAAGGTCTGCATGGGCTGTCCTCACGCCGAACAGGAATCCGACCCCCTCAGCTTAACGAACTTCCCGGGTCCGGGCGAGGTCAAGGCAGATGAAATTTCGTTCACTTACCCAAAACTGGCATGGATATGCCGCGCCCTAGGCGTCAAAAGGCAAGTCCTGCCCCTCATCCCGGAACCGTGCCCCCTCGTGGCGTAGCAGCCAGCGCTTTCGCTCCACGCCCCCGCCATAACCTGTGAGGGACATGTCAGCCCCGATCACCCGGTGACAGGGCACGATGATCCCCACCGGATTTGCCCCATTGGCCATGCCCACCGCCCGCATGGCTGAAGGCCGCCCAAGCCGTTCAGCAAGGCCCTTGTAGGACAGGGTCTGACCCACCGGGATGGTGCAGAGCCCCGCCCAGACCGCCTGCTGAAACGCCGTGCCGTTGGTGGCCCAGGCCACCGCATCGAGGGCATCCAGCTGACCGTCGAAATAGGCACCAAGCGCGCTTCGCACCCCGGCGGGGGCCGTGCCGGACTTCAGCTCGGTGCCGCGATAGTATCGTCCCATAAGAGTGCGCATTCTCAGATCATGGCTGCTGAAGTCCAGGGCCCGGACCACCCCTTGCTGGTCGGTGACCAGCTGGATCTCCCCGATGGGGCTGGCTACCCGGTCCAGGGTCAGGTCACGCAGCATCGGCGTCATGGATCTTGTCCTTTCGGGACCTGGGCGGGGTCGGCACATAGGAGGCCCAGAGGTGGGAGGCGGCATAGGCCCGCCAGGGTCGCCAGGCTTCGGCCCGGGCCAGAAGCTCGACCGGACTGGGCCGGTTGCCGGCCTCGTCCTCAAAGGCCCGCATCAGGCCCAGATCGGCATGGGGAAAGGCGTCGGGTTCACGCATGGCCCTCATGGCAATGTATTGCGCCGTCCATTCGCCAATCCCGGGCAGGGCCACCAGACGCTTCACCGCCTCGTCCAGGCTGCGACGAGGGCCAAACAGGTCGGGATCCGCTGCTGCCATGGCGGCCAGGGCGATCAGGGACCGCCCCCTCACCCTTGGCATGGACAGGCACTCCGGATCTGCGGCGGCCAGGTCTGCGGGCGTCGGGAACAGATGGGTCAGGCCCATGGCCTGGGCTGCCGCATTGGGAGTCGGCTGGCCATAGAGGGCTGTGATCTTGCCCGCCAGACTGCGGGCTCCGACCACCGAGATCTGCTGGCCCAGTACGGCGCGTACCGCCAGTTCGAACCCGTCCCAGGCCCCCGGGGCCCTCAGGCCCGGCCTTTGGGCGACGAGAGGAGCAAGATCAGGGTCCTCGGACAGATGGGCGGCGATCAGGGCCGGATCAGCCGCCAGATCAAAGACCCGCCGCACCCGGGCAATGACATCCGGCCAGACCTGCACCTTCGGGAAATTCAGGGTCAGTTTCAGCCAGTCCCCTGCCCCGGGCTCCACGCTCACGAGGCCAGAACAGCCCCCCACTGACAGGGTCCGGGAATAGATCTGGCCCTGGATCCGCTCAACCCCGGGCACCGCCCTCAGGGTCAGGAAGGCCAGCATGGCGTCCCAGTCATAGGGCGCTCGATAGGGCATTTTTAGGCTGATGCTGCCGCCATCCGCCGCGGCATTTTCCGCCCCGGCCCCGCGCCTGAGGGCGATGGGCGGGCGCTCGAACAGCTGCTGAAAGGTCTCGTTGAAGCGCCGCACACTGCCGAAGCCTGCCGCCAGGGCTACCTCGCCCATGGGCATCCGGGTCTCATGGATCAGCTGTTTGGCCAGCAAGACCCGACGGGTCTGGGCCACCGCCACCGGGGATGCCCCGAGATGCTGCTTGAACAGCCGCCGCAGCTGACGTTCCCCGACCCCCAGGCGATCGGCCAGAGCCTCCACATCCCCGTGGTCCATTGCCCCCTGCTCGATCAGGGCCAGGGCGCGGGAGACCGTGTTAGAGGTCCCGTTCCAGGACCCGAGGTCTGGTGAGGTCTCGGGCCGGCACCTCAGGCAGGGCCGAAACCCGGCCTCCTGGGCGGCAGCCGCAGACGGATAAAAGCAGATATTCTCATACCTCGGGGTCCGGGCCGGGCACACCGGACGGCAGTAGATTCCGGTCGTCCTGACCGCCCCGAAAATACGGCCATCAAATCGGGCGTCCTTCATGGTGAAGGCGCGATATGCGGCATCCTGATCCAGTTCCATGGGAGGATGATCGCTCGATCTGCACATCAAGTCTCGCGGTTTTCGGACATGATCGACGAGACCCTGGCGGATTTCGGACACCATGGCCAAGGCCCTGACCCCGCCAAATTCCTCGTCGGTCTGTCAGGAAAACTCTATCGTCACTCAGCACCGCGTCCCCTAAGGACGAACGGGCCCGACAGACCACGAGGCGAGCTCAGCTCGAAAAACCAGTGCAGACCACCTACACCCTGACCCACCTCCAGCGTCTGGAGGCCGAAAGCATCCAGATCTTCCGCGAGGTCGTGGCCGAATGCGAAAACCCGGTCATGCTCTATTCGGTGGGCAAGGACTCCGCCGTCATGCTGCGTCTGGCCCAGAAGGCCTTCCATCCCTCGCCTCTGCCCTTCCCGCTCCTGCACGTCGATACGACCTGGAAGTTCCGGGACATGTACGAGATGCGCGAGCGCACCGCCCGGGAACTTGGGGTCAAGCTCCTGGTGCATCGCAACCCCGAAGCCCTGGCCAAGGGGATCAATCCCTTCGACCATGGCTCCCTGCACACCGACATCTGGAAGACCGAAGGCCTGCGTCAGGCCCTCGATGAGCATGGCTTCGACGCAGCCTTCGGCGGCGGTCGTCGGGATGAGGAAAAGTCCCGGGCCAAGGAACGGGTCCTGTCCTTCCGGACCCCCCAGCACCGCTGGGACCCCAAGAACCAGCGCCCGGAACTCTGGCGCCTCTACAATACCCGCAAGGCCCACGGAGAAAGCTTCCGCGCCTTCCCGATCTCCAACTGGACCGAGCTGGACATCTGGCAATACATCCACCTGGAGAACATCCCCATCGTCCCCCTCTACTTCTCAGCGGTCCGTCCGGTGGTGGAGCGCGACGGCACCCTGATCATGGTGGACGATGATCGCATGCCCCTGCGCCCCGGCGAGGTGCCCATGCAGAAGTCCGTCCGTTTCCGCACCCTGGGCTGCTACCCCCTGACCGGTGCCGTGGAATCCACCGCCGCCACCCTGCCCGAAATCATCCAAGAAATGCTGCTCACCACCACCAGCGAGCGCCAGGGCCGGGTCATCGACCATGACCAGTCGGCCTCCATGGAAAAGAAGAAGCAGGAGGGCTATTTCTGATGGCTCACCAGTCAGATCTCATCGCCGAAGACATCGAGGCCTACCTTACGGCCCACCAGCATAAGTCCCTTCTGCGCTTTCTCACCTGCGGTTCCGTGGATGACGGCAAGTCGACCCTGATCGGGCGCCTGCTCTACGACTCCAAGATGATCTTCGAAGATCAGCTGGCCGCCCTTGAGGCCGACTCCAAAAAGGTCGGCACCCAGGGGGGCGAGATCGACTTTGCCCTTCTGGTGGATGGTCTGGCCGCCGAGCGGGAACAGGGAATCACCATCGATGTCGCCTACCGTTTCTTCTCCACGGACCGGCGCAAGTTCATCGTCGCCGACACCCCCGGCCACGAACAATATACCCGCAACATGGTCACCGGGGCCTCCACGGCTGACGCGGCCATTATCCTCATCGACGCCCGCAAGGGGGTCCTGACCCAGACCCGGCGCCACTCCTATCTGGTGAGCTTGCTGGGCATCCGCCACGTCGTTCTGGCCATCAACAAGATGGATCTGGTGGACTGGTCCCAGTCGACCTTTGACGCCATCCTCGCGGACTATCGCGCCTTCGCCGCCCAGATCGGCATCACCGACTTCACCGCCATTCCCATGTCAGCCCTGCGGGGCGACAACATCACCGAGGCCAGCCCTGCCAGTCCCTGGTACACCGGCTCCGCCCTTCTGCCCCTGCTGGAAACCCTCCCCGTCGAGGATGATCTGCGCTCGCGGGCCTTCCGCTTGCCGGTCCAGTGGGTGAACCGCCCCAATCTCGACTTCCGGGGCTTTTCGGGCCTGATTTCCTCCGGCACCGTGCGTCCCGGCGACCGCCTAAAGGTCCTGCCCTCCGGCCGCGAGAGCACGGTGGAACGCATCGTCACCTTTGATGGTGACCTGGACGAGGCGGTGGCGGGACAGTCCGTCACCATCACCCTGGCCGACGAGATCGATGTCTCCCGGGGCGATGTCCTGTCCACGGCCACCTCGCCGCCGGAAGTCGCCGACCAGTTCGAGGCCACCCTGGTCTGGATGGACGATGACGCCATGCTGCCGGGTCGGCCCTACATCCTGAAGCTCGGCACCCGCCAGGTCGCTGCCCAGATCACCGAGCCCAAATACAAGGTCAATGTGAACACCCTGGAGCGTCTGGCGGCCAAGCGCCTCGAGCTCAACGAGATCGGGGTGGTCAACTTGTCCCTGGACGCCCCCATCGCCTTTGACGCCTACAGCGACAATCACGACCTCGGCGGTTTCATCCTGATTGACCGGATGACCAACCGCACCGTCGGGGCCGGCATGCTGCACTTCGCCCTGCGCCGCAGCCAGAACATCCACTGGCAGGCCCTGGACGTCGACAAGGCCGCTCGCGGTGCCCTCAAGGGTCAGAGAGGGCGAGTCGTCTGGCTCACCGGCCTGTCCGGCTCCGGCAAGTCCACCATCGCCAATCTGGTGGAGAAGCGCCTCTACGCCAACGGCCGCCACACCTATCTGCTGGACGGCGACAATGTCCGCCATGGCCTGAACAAGGACCTGGGCTTCACCGACGAAGACCGGGTGGAGAACATCCGCCGGGTCGCCGAGGTGGCCAAGCTGATGGTGGACGCAGGCCTGATCGTCCTGGTCTCCTTCATCTCCCCCTTCGCCGCCGAAAGGCGTCTCGCGCGGGAACTTCAGGCCGAGGGGGACTTCGTGGAGGTCTATGTCGCCACCCCCCTGGAGGTGGCCGAGGCCCGGGACGTCAAGGGCCTCTATGCCAAGGCCCGGTCGGGTCAGCTGAAGAACTTCACCGGCATCGACAGCCCCTATGAGGCCCCGGAAAATCCGGAAATCACCGTCGATACCCTGAAGCTCAGCCCCGAAGAGGCGGCCCAGCAGATCGTCGACTGGCTCGAAGGGGCCAATGACTACAGCATCTGACCCTCAACGGCCGGGATCGAGAAAGTCCCGGCCGCCAAAGGCTTCCGGAGCCGCCACCTCGACCACCGGCTCGGCCCGGTCATCGAACTCGGTGCGCAGAGCCCGGCTCATCACCGCGTGCATGTCGTACATGGCGGTGATGTAGGTCAGCTCCAGGATCTGCTCGTCGTCGAGGAAACGGCGCAGGGCCTCGAACACGCCGTCCGGCGTCCGGCCCCCGTCCAGAACCAGACAGTCGGCATAGGCGAGCACCGTCCGCTCTCGGTCATCAAACACGGACGAAACCGCCCAGTGCGGAATGGCCTCAATCTTGTCCTCCCCACAGCCCAGCCCCCTCAGGGACTTGCAGTGCTGCGAGAACACAAACTGGCTGCCCCGCGCCCAGCCCGCCCGGGTCTGGGCCAGTTCCCGCAAGATGGGATCGAGCTTGCGCCGTGAACTGCGATAGAGCCCAAAGCCACGGTTGGCATGCTCCAGCACATCCGGTGAATTGGCAAAGACGGTCCACCAGTCGCCGGAGGTGCCGGTTGCCGTTCCCGGCTCGGCCACGGGGTCGCGCTCACCAAACAGCAAGTCATAGCTGCGGGTGACAACCTCGGCAGTGGCCTCGGCCCGGGGGACCTGTCTCAGCCGCGGCATGTCAGACCTGCACCGCAGGACCAGCCGGTTCATGGCTGACATCCTCCAGGCGATAGGCCCGGGTATTGGCCGCAAATTCCAGCATGATGCCATTGGGATCGGTGAAATAGACCGAGCGGACAAAGACCCCCTCATTGAGCTCGGCGCTGATTCCTATGGGGCTGTCGTCGTGGTTTACCACCATGGGAAAGACCTCGACCCCGGCGGCCTGAAGCCGTCCCACACTCTCGTCCAGCTGGTCGGGATCCATGGAAAAGGCCACATGGTTCATGCTGCCCACCGCCGTCTTGGGTCTCTGCGGAAACTTGTCCACGGAAGCGATGCCCGGAGCCCGGGCCGGCACTTCCGGCCACCAGAAGAAGGCCACGCTGGCCCCGCCCCCGCAGTCAAAGAAGAAATGCTGCCCCCCGTCCGGCAGGGCGATGGTCTTCTGGAGCGGCATGCCCAGGATGTCCCGGTAGAAGTGGACGGTCTCGGCCATGTCCTTGCAGACCAGGGCCAGGTGATTGATGCCGGTGGTGCGCATGGCTGACCTTAGAACTGCAGGACGATCTTGCCGAAATGCTCGCCAGCCCTCATGGCCTCAAGCGCCGCTCGCGCCTCGGTCCAGGGGAAGACGCGGTCCACAACCGGCTTGATCCGGTGAAGCTCCATGGCCCGGCACATGGCCTCGAACATCTCGCGTGACCCCACCGAGACCCCGACCAGACGGGCGCTGTTGCCCACCAGGACCGCAGGCTGGACGCCCTCCCCCGCCCCCGACACCACACCGATGATGGCGATATGGCCGCCGATCCGCACAGCCCTCAGGCTTTGCTGGATGGTGCCGGCCCCGCCGACCTCCATGATGAAGTCGGCCCCGACCCCGCCGGTGGCTTCCCGAACCGGCCGCGACCATTCCGGGGTGTTGCGGTAATTGACCTGATGATCGGCCCCCAGTGCCCGGGCCCGCTCCAGCTTGTGGTCGGAGGACGAGGTGATCACCGTGCGATAGCCCGCCGCATGGGCAAACTGCAGACCGAAGATCGAGACCCCGCCGGTGCCTTGAAGAACCACCGTATCGCCGGGTTCCAGCCGGGCATCGTCGAACAGGGCCCGCCAGGCGGTCAGGGCCGCACAGGGCAGGGTCGAGACCTCGGCGTCACTCAGGAATTCGGGAACCTTGGAAACCCCCTCCTGACTGAAAACCGCCAGCTCGCGACCAGCGCCAGGGATCGGAAAGCCGAGCGCCGAGGACAGCTTTTCCAGGGTCGGGCGGCCCGAAGACCAGTTCTGGAAGAAGAGGGTCGCCACCCGGTCGCCTACCGCCACCCGGGTCACGCCGGGACCAATGGCCTCGACCACGCCGCAGCCATCGGAAAACGGCGTAATGGCCGCCGCCGTCGCGGCCCCGCGCCCATACATGCCATTGACCATCAAAAGGTCGCGATAGTTCAGCGACACGGCCCGCATCCGCACCAGGACCTCGCCATGTCCGGGGGTGGGATCGGGGCGTTCAACCACCGACAAATGGTCCAGCCCAAAGGGTTCGATGACTTCCAGCGCGCGCATTGGCACGTTCCTCCCGATTTTGCCCCAATAGTCCCCCGCTCGGGCGGAACCGCAAGCCTCACCCCGCGTCAGCTGAACCGGTCAGCGGCCAGACGGGGGTCGCGATAGAGGGGCAGGGCCAGGGCGAGACCCGCTAGACACATGGCCGTCATGGCCAGATAGCCCTTGGCTCCCACCAGATCGAACAGGAGCCCTGAGCCAATTGTGGCACCGCCCATGAGGAGCCCACCGGAGAGGGCCGAACTGATGGTCTGGGCTGCCGAGGCATTGGCCGGTGTGGACAGCTTCTCCACAAGGACAAGGGAAGCCAGGAAGGTGGCCGCATAGGTGAAGGTGTGGAGGGGCTGGACCACCAGGACCAGCCAGAGCGGGGGCGAAAAGGCCAGGACGGTCCAGCGCAGGACCGCGGCAAGGCCTCCCAACATCAGCAGGTTCCGCGGCCCGATCCGGCGCCGCCAGGGCTCGCCAAACCACAGGAAGGCGACCTCGATCACCACCCCGAACCCCCAGAGCAGGCCGATCAGGTTTTCCGCCACCCCCTGCTGTTTCCAGGTCAGGGTGGAGAAGGAATAGTAATAGGCATGGGCGGCCTGGATCAGGCCGGAAGACATGACCACCAGCATGAAGGTCCGGTCCCGAACCAGGTCCTTCATCCCCGCCATCCGGTCCCGTGAGGACAGGGCAGCACCGGCCACCGGATCCGGGGGCAGGAGGAAACGACCCCCCAATCCCACAGCCATGGCCGACACCGACAGCCAGACCAGGACAGACTCCGGCGATGTCCGCGCCAGGATCATCCCCATGACGATATTGGCCAGGATGAAGGCTGCCGAGCCTATGCCCCGAGCCCAGCCATAGTTGAACCCCTCCTGCCGGGACCTTTGCAGGACCAGGACGTCCGTGAGGGGGATCAGGGTCGCCATCAGGGAACTGGCCATGAACCAGACGCCAAACCACCAGACGAAGCCGAAGGGTGCGGCGAGAACGGCATAGAGCACCGCCATGGCCGCCCCGATCAGGGTCAGGGGCGTGCGCCTTAGCCGAAAACTATCCGCCCACAGAGCAATGGCAGGTCCCGTGATCACCCGCGCAAGCATCGGTGCGGAGAGGATCGCGCCGATCTCGGCACCGCTGAGGCCCCGATGGGCGAACCAGACCGGGATATAGGGCGAGCTGGCCCCCGTCCCGATGAACAGGGCCGCATAGAACAGACCAAGGCGCAGGACTGAGGACATGGTCAGGTCAGCCCTAAAGCGAGTCGATGCTGCACCCTTGCACAGGTCACCGGGAATCTCGCGGCGGGGCCGTGCGAATCCTTCCTAGGCATGGGTACAACATGATAGCGGCTCTCATCATGTCCGATCCGCACAAGGCAGCCAGCGTCACCGAGCTCCTGGAGCTGATCTGCAGCCGTTCGACCCGCAAGAAGGTCTCGGTGGCGGATATTCTCGAAGCCTTCGGGGATCGGGCCTTCGGCGCCCTGATGTTTGTCTTTGCCGCGCCCCTGGTGCTGCCCATGCCCCCAGGGGTCTCGGCCATTCTGGGCGCCCCCCTGTCCTTCATCACCTTTCAGTGGATGATGGGCCGTCCCACGCTCTGGCTGCCGCGCCGTGTGCTGGAAAGCACCCTCAGCATGTCGGACTTCCGCAGCATCGTCGCCAAGCTGTCGCCCTATCTGGAGAAGCTGGAGCGACGCCTGAAGCCCCGCCTGACCTTCATGTACAATCAGGTGGGCGACCGGATCATGGGGGCGGTCTGTTTCCTGCTGGCCCTGATCGTTTTCCTGCCGATCCCCTTCGGCAATATGCTGCCATCCCTCTCCATAGCCGCCTTCGCCATCGGCGCCGCCGAGCGCGATGGTGTCGCCGCCATCATCGGCTGGCTCACCGCCTTCGTCAGCGTCGGGGTCCTCGTCCTGCTGTCCAAGCCCATCATCATGGCGGTCACGGTGTTTTTCACCACCCTGATCGGGATGTTCAGCTGACCCCGGCTGGAGCCACAAAATCTACCTATACGAGTATTTCGGCTTGACCTTCGGCTTAACCGGGTGAAAACTAGGCAATCTCGAAAGGGTCGGTTCCGTGGTGAAAAGTCGATTTCTGCATAACCTGAGAACCCTAGCCTCATTTGCCCTCCTCGGTGCTGCGAGCGCCGGTGCCCTACTGAGCTGGATCCCTGCCATAGGGATCGGCGTCCTGGGGGTCCATGAGATCGGGGCCTTGGTCGGACTAGGCGCGGGAATGGTTGCAAACGCCCGCCAGCTGGTCTGACCTGTCCCGCCTTGGCATACTTCTGGCCCCACATTGATGGGAACTGGGTCGACCTGGGCACCATCATCGTTGCCATGGCTTTTGGGGTCATTCGCTTTTGCCAAACGGGACCTGGCCGCGCCATTCTAGATCGGCAAACTCGCAAGGACTTTCTGGACGGAACGGCCATCTTCCCTCTCCTGGTCCTTGCTGGATCCTTTGCCTCGACAGACCTCACTCGAGCCTTGATGCAGTCGAACCGTTTGATCCTGTCGATCGCCGGTTTCGTGGCCCTGATCGCCATTCTAGAAGACTGAACTCTTCCCCCAAGGATCGGTTGTCCCCGCCCCCATAGTCTCTAATCTGCATCCTGATCAGGGATCGGGGGACGGCATGGCTGGCGCAGGACAAAAGGATCGGGCTCTGAGGGAAAGGGCTGCGGCTGTCATTCCCGGGGGCATGTTCGGCCACCAGGCCACCGGCATGCTGCCCGACGATTACCCCCAGTTCTTCTCCCGGGCCAAGGGCGCCCATCTTTGGGATGCTGACGGCAACCGGCTGCTGGATTTCATGTGCGCCTATGGTCCCAATCTCATGGGCTATGGCCATGAGACCATCGATGCGGCCTACATCGCCCAGATGCAGGTGGGCGACACCCTGACAGGCCCCACCGAAAAAATCGTCGAGCTGGCCGAGGCCCTGACCGCCATGGTCACTCACGCGGACTGGGCCATCTTCTGCAAGAACGGGACGGACGCCACCACCATGGCCCTGGTCACCGCCCGGGCCCATACCCGACGCAAGACCGTGATCCGGGCCCGGGGTGCCTATCACGGGGCCGCCCCATGGTGCGTGCCGCGGCCCGCCGGAACCATCGACACCGACCGCGCCCACCAGATCCTCTGCGATTATAATGACATCGCCAGCCTGGAAGCCGCCGTGGCAGAGGCCGGGGACGACCTGGCCGCCATCTTTGCCGCCCCCTTCCGCCACGATGCCTTCATCGACCAGGCCGCCCCTGACCCCGCCTATGCCCGCCGCTGCCGCGAGCTCTGCGACCAGACCGGGGCCCTGCTCGTCGTGGACGAGGTCAGGGCCGGTCTGCGCCTGACGACGGACTGTTCCTGGTCCCTGATCGGGGTCCAGCCCGACCTGTCCAGCTGGGGCAAGTGCCTGGCCAATGGCCACCCACTCTCGGTCCTCCTGGGTAATGATAAGTCCCGCAAGGCGGCATCAGCCATCTATGTCACCGGCTCCTTCTGGTACCAGGCCGCCCCCATGGCCGCAGCCCTGGAGACCCTGAAGATCGCCCGGGAAACCCCCTATCTCGCCCATCTCGACGCCCTGGGAACCCGGCTCCGAGAAGGCCTTGAAGCGCGCGCCTCCGCCGCCGGTTTCGGCCTGCGCTGCACCGGCCCGGTCCAGATGCCGCTCTTCCTGTTCGATGACGATCCGGACCTGCGCAAAGGCTTCTGCTGGTCCAGCCAGATGCTGGCCCGGGGGGTCTATGTGCATCCCTGGCACAACATGTTCCTCTGCACGGCAATGACCGAGGCCGATATCGACATGGCCCTGGACGCCGCTGAACAGAGCTTTGCCGTTCTCAAACGTGAAGGCCCCACCCTGGAACCCGTCGCCAAGATGGCCTTCCTCGTCGCATCCGGTCAGAGGTAAGCCATGCAGGACTATTCAGATCATGACGGCCTCGGCCTCGCCGACCTCATCGCCCGGGGAGAGGTCACCCCGGCAGAACTGGTCGAGGCCGCCATCGAGCGGATCGAACGCCACAACCCGACCCTCAATGCCGTGGTCTACAAGGCCTACGACGAGGCCCGGGCGGCGGCCAAAGGCCCCCTCCCCGACGGACCATTCCGCGGCGTTCCCTTCCTGATCAAGGATCTGGCCATGCCGGTCGCAGGCTGGCCCTTGACGTCCGGCAGCCGTTTCGCGGCAAACATTGTGGACAAGGAAGATGGCGGCCTGACCCGTCGCTATCGTCAGTCGGGCATCATTCCCCTCGGCCGGACCAATACCCCGGAATACGGTATCACCGGGACCACCGAAGGCGCTCTGCTCGGTCCGTGCCGCAATCCCTGGAACCCGGATCATATTTCCGGCGGCTCCTCAGGGGGATCAGCCTCGGCGGTCGCCGCTGGCATCGTACCCCTGGCCCACGCCTCTGATGGACTTGGATCGATCCGCATCCCGGCGGCCTGCTGTGGCCTGGTGGGCCTGAAGGTCACCCGCGACCGCAATCCCAACCTGCCCGACGGCTTCGACTATGCCACCGGCTTTGTGGTGGACCATGTGGTCACCCGCACCGTGCGGGACTCCGCCGCCATGCTGGATGCCACGGGGATCCCGGAGCCCGGCTCGCCCTATCCGGCCCCGCCCAAGGAAAGGCCCTATCTGGAGGAAATCACCCGCAGCCCCGGCAAGCTCAAGATCGCCTGGTCCTCGGAAACCCCCTCCGGTCGCCCCATTGATCCGGAAGTCCAGGCCGCCCTGGAACGAACCGCCGAAACCCTGCGCGGCCTCGGCCATGAGGTCATCGAACGCGGCCTCGGCATTGACTACCGCGCACTCTATGCAGCCCGAGGCCCGGTCTCCGGTGCCAATTTCGCTGCCGGCATGGCCCGTCTCATCGCCCAGGTGGGTCGTGAGCCAGAGCCTGATGAACTGGAAGGCCTGACCTGGGCCTCCCTCAAGGGCGGACGGAAGGTCTCCGGCGCCGACGCCATGCGCTCTCTTCAGGAACTGCGCATGCTGAACCGGGTCACCCTGCGGGCCTTTGAGGACATCGACGTCTATCTCTGCCCGGTGCTCGGCACCCCCGTCCCCCTGGTGGGGGAAATGGACCCGGTGCGAATGGAACCCCGCGACGTCAACCGACGCCAGGGCGAGGTCTTTCCCTTCACCCCGCCGTTCAACTTCTCAGGCCAGCCCAGCCTGTCCCTGCCTTTGGAACAGTCGGCCAACGGCCTGCCCATCGGCATGATGTTCACCTCCAAATATGCCGACGAGGCCACCCTCTTCCGTCTCGCCGCCCAGCTGGAAAAGGAAGTCCCCTGGGCCCGGCGCCGGCCTCAGGTCTGGGGCTGAACCCGATGTGGACCCGCAGGAACTGGGTGACCCTGGCCGCCCTCAGCGGCTTTATCGCCATTGCCATGGGAGCATTCGCCGCCCATGGGATCACCGATCCCCAGGCCAGGGCCTGGCTTCAGACCGGGGCCCAATATGAATTCATGCACACCATGGGCACCCTGGCCTGCATCGCCGTGATCAATGCCGGCGGACGGCTGGCGCGACACGCCCCGGCCTTCTTCCTGGGCGGGACCGTGATCTTTTCAGGCTCTCTCTATGCCATGGCCTTCGGAGCCCCGCGCATCTTGGGCGCAATCACCCCCATAGGCGGGGTCATGTTCCTGATCGGCTGGGCCATTCTGATGGTAGCCGCGAGAAATATCGATCAGCCTACAGACTGACCGGGTTTCGGAAGGGCAAGGAACCTCAAGGCCAGTGCCGACCATAGCAGGGCGACCAGCATGGTCAGGGCCATGGGCCGCGCCGTGCCATCATAGAAGAGCCCGGCGACCCCGGAAGCCAGGGCCCCGGTGGCAAAGCTCGCCCCGCCCATCAGGGCCGAAACGGATCCAGCTCGGCGGGGGTCAACATTCAAGGCCCCGGCCATGGTATTGGCCTGCATGAAGCCATAGGTGGACAAGAGGACAAACAGCAGGGGCAGGACGCTCCAGCGTTCCCCCCATCCGGTAAAGGCCGCAATGGCCAGGGCGACACCGAACCCGGTTGAAATCCAGCTGGCCCGGCTAAGCACCTGGTCCGGCGACAGATAGCGCAGCAGGCGGCGATTGACCTGACTGGCTCCGATGATCCCCACCGCATTGAGACCAAAGATCAGGGTATAGGCCCCGGCCGCCACACCATAGACCCCCATGATGAGGCCGGAGGACGAGGAGATATAGGTAAACAGGGTCGCGCCATTGAGCGCCCCGGCCAGGGCATAGCCCACCAGTCTGCGGTTACCCAGCAGGGCCAGATAGGCCTTTAGCGGATTTTCAGAGGCCGCGAGACCTGCCGTCTCGGCGGAACGACTCTCCCTGAGCCGCCAGAATGCAGCCAGCCCCACCACAGCCCCAAATACAGCCAGGACCCAGAAATTGGCGCGCCAGCCGCCCAGGGCCAGGACCACACCGCCCAGCATGGGGGCCAGGACCGGCGCCAGGCCCATGATCAGGGTCAGAAGGGACAGCACCCTCGCGGTCTCGGTGTGGTCGAACAGATCCCGGACCACGGCTCGGGACACCACACCCCCGGCGCATCCGCCAAGGGCCTGAACAAATCGTGCGGCGATCAACTGATCCGGCGTCATGGCCAGGGCGCAGGCGATGGAGGCCAGGACATAGATTCCAACCCCGATCAGGATCGGCATCCGCCGACCAAATCGATCAGAAGCGGGCCCATAGACAAACTGACCCAGGGCCATTCCGGCCAGAAAGGCCGATAGAGTGGTCTGGACCTGAGCGGGACTGGCTGGAAGCTGGACCCCAATGGTCGGCATGCTGGCCAGGTACATGTCGATAGACATGGGAGCAAAGCCCGTCAGGGCTCCCAGCAGGATGACAAGGCCCCATGGCGTCTCGTCAGGTTTCGTCGTAGCGCTCGTCATGACCCCTTTTGACCGGCAATATCCCCTCTGTCGCGGCTGACTTGATTTCGACTCGCGAAAACCTGCCCTCGACCCCTCGCCGGAGTCCCCATGACCACTGCCCCGTCCGACATGCCCCCCGTCCAGTTTGCCGATCTGGGGGAGGTGACCCTCGCCTATCACGAGGTCTGTCGCGGCCAGGGGACCCCCATCATCTTCTGTCACGGCTGGCCGGAACTGGCCTATTCCTGGCGCCATCAGCTGGCGGCCTGTGAAGCGGCAGGCATCTGGGCCATTGCCCCGGACCAGAGGGGTTATGGCCGCTCCAGCCGTCCCGAAGCGGTCCCCGACTATGACATGGAGCACCTGACCGGCGATCTGGTCGCCCTGATGGATCACCTGAAGATCGAAAAGGCCATCTTCTGCGGCCACGACTGGGGTGGCTTTGTGGTCTGGCAAATGCCCCTGCGCCACCCGACCCGCACCGCCGGTGTGATCGGCCTCAACACCCCCTACAATCCCCGCGGCCCCATGGACCCCATCGCCATGTTCCGGATGGCCATGGGGGAGCGGATGTATATCGTCTGGTTCCAGACCCCCGGGGAGGCCGACGCCTATTTCGCGGCCAATACGGAAAAGGCCCTGCGATTCCTCATGCGCCGCCCCTCCGAAGCCCTGGCCCCGCCGCCTGTGGAAGGGGAGTCCCGCTTCGACTTCCGCACCTATATCGACGGTTGGGACGGCAAGACGGGCAGCGAACTGGTGATGACCGAGGCCGAACTTGCGGTCTTCGTCGAGACCTTCAAGGAAACGGGCTTTACCGGCGGGATCAACTGGTACCGGAACTTCACCCGCAACTGGGAACGCTCCGCTGACCTGCCCACCCGCATCGACAACCTCCCCTGCCTGATGATCACCGCCGAGCGGGACCCGATCCTGACCCCGGCCATGGCGGCCAATATGGGGGATCATATTTCGGACCTTGAAACCCATATGGTGATGGGGTCAGGACACTGGACGCAGCAGGAGCGGCCAAAGGAGGTCAATGACCTCATAACCGACTGGATGCGCAGACGTTTCCCGCGCTAGATTGCCGCCATGGATCGTAACCAGACGCCCCCCACCTTTTCGGCCTCCACCAATCGGCGGGGACTGTTTCCGGAAAGCGAGCCGTTCAACTATGGCTGGATGCCCACGGGCGGCCCGCACGAGATCTTTTACGAGCAGTGCGGCAATCCGGACGGCAAGCCCTGCATCATCCTGCATGGCGGCCCGGGCGGGGCGATCAACTCCACCATGCGCCGGTTCTTCGACCCGTCGAAGTGGCACATGGTCCTGTTCGACCAGCGCGGTTGCGGCAAGTCACGACCCAATGCCAGCCTGGAAGACAACACGACCTGGAGCCTGATCGACGATATCGAGCGGCTGCGCATCTCCCTTGGCATCGAGAAGTGGACGGTGTTCGGCGGCTCCTGGGGATCAACCCTGGCGCTTGCCTATGCCATCACCCATCCCCAGAGGGTCGAGGCCCTGGTCCTGCGCGGGGTCTTCCTTCTGACCCAAAGGGAAGTGAACTGGTTCTATCAGGACGGGGCCTGCATGCTCTTTCCCGATGCCTGGCAGAAGTTCATTGCCCCTATCCCCGAGGCCGAGCGCGGCAATCTGATGGAGGCCTTTCACAAGCGCCTGCTCAGCAAGGATCGCCGCATCCAGGGTGAGGCAGCCCAGGCCTGGAGCCAGTGGGAGGGTGACACCATCTCCATTCGTGGCCCTGAAGCCCGGCCCTCCAAGTTCAACGAGGTAGACTTCGCCATCGCCTTCGCGCGGATCGAATGCCACTTCTTCGTCAACAAGGGCTTCTTCCCTGAGGACGGCTGGATCCTGAAGAATATCGGCAAGATACGCGGCATTCCCGGCTGGATCGTCCAGGGCCGTTTCGACGTGGTCACACCCATGGAAACTGCCTGGCACCTGAAACAGGCCTGGCCTGAGGCCCGCTTTGATGTGGTCTGGGATGCCGGCCATGCCTCCACCGAGGCAGGGATCGTCGACGGCCTCGTCCGGGCGACGGACCAGGCCCTTGCCATCTAGACTGATCGTCTAGAGCAGGGCGCCTCGCCCGCTGGTCACTTCGGAATAGCGGTGAACCCGCACGCCCTGGACCAGACCAAAGCCGATCATCACGGTGGCCATGACCGTGCCGCCATAGGACAGCAGAGGCATGGGCACCCCCACCACCGGGGCCAGCCCCATGACCATGCCGCCATTGATCAGGACATAGGCTGTAAAGGTGGCCGTAAGGCCCGCAGCAGCCAGACGGCCGAAGTGCGAATGGGCCACCGACGCCGTACGCAGCGCCATGAAGATCACCGCGCCATAGAGGAACAGGATCGAGGCACAGCCCAGGAAGCCGAACTCCTCGGCCAAGGTGGCAAAGATGAAGTCCGTCTGCTTTTCGGGCAGGAAGTTGAGCTGGCTCTGGGAACCGAGCCCATAACCCTTGCCGAAGAACCCGCCGGATCCCAGGGCAATCTTGGACTGCAGGATGTGATAGCCGGAGCCGGAGGGGTCGCTTTCCGGATCCAGGAAGGTGAAGATCCGTTTGCGCTGAT
>CAIYZB010000088.1 GCA_903930545.1 uncultured Alphaproteobacteria bacterium | reverse complement strand
GACAGACGCTCCCAAGGAGGTCTGGATGCGGCAGGGCGACGAACGCACCCAGATCGTCATCCACGCCAAGGCCCGCGATACAGTGGCCGGGCGGGTGCATCTGAAAGGCGTCTCGCTCTATGTCTATCAGAACAATGCCAAGGGCATTCCTGAGTTCAAACGTCGTCTGGAGGCTGCCCAGGCCGAGCTCCTGCCGGGTTTCTGGCGCCTGACCGATGTCCGCGAAGCCATGGCCGGAGAAAGCTCTGTGCGATCAGACAGCCTCTCGATCCGGTCGAGCCTGGATGCTGAGTCGGCCATGGAACGCTTCGCATCTCCAGACGCCATTGCCTTCTGGCGGCTTCCGACGGCCATACGTCTCACCGAGCAGGCCGGATTTTCCGCCCGTGGCTATCGCCTGAGGTTCCAGCAGCTCCTGGCGACCCCGGTCCTGTTCGCCGCCATGTCGATTCTGGCCGCGGCCTTTTCGCTACGCCTTGTGAGGCTTGGGGGACTGGCGGGTCTGGCCGGTGCCGGGGTCGGCCTCGGTTTTCTCGTCTTTTTCTTCAACCAGTTTTCCGGGGCCCTGGCGGACGCTGACATCATCCCGCTTTTCCTGGCGGCCTGGGCCCCTCCGGTGGTGGCACTGCTCGCAGGACTGGGAATGCTCTGCTACACGGAGGATGGCTGATCCCGCAGTGGACTTCAGCCTTCCTTGCCGACCTCGCCTTGCCCCGGGATTTTCCAGTTTCATGAGACCAGCCAGGCATCCGTTTTCCGCCAAGCTCGCCCTGCTGGCCGGGGTGGCAATCGTGCTGGGCGCAAGTTCCACTTCGGTCATGGCGGCCCCCATCAAGCCCGTTGAGGATGGCCTGGCCGCAGATCAGCTTTATCTGGAAGCCGATCTCGTCGTGCGCGATGACCGCAACAAGATCACCACGGCCACCGGCGGGGTTGAGGCGCGATACAACGGCCGGACCCTTCGGGCCGAAGAAGTCGTCTATGACGAGGGCCGCGGGGTCATGACGGCCCGTGGCAAGGCCGAGATCATCAATCCAGACGGCAGTGTCGAATATGCCGAGGAGATCGTCCTCGACGAAGACCTGAAGGCCGGCGTGGCTTCGGGCTTTTCCGCCCGTATGCCGCAGAACATCAAGATGGCGGCCGCCAGCGTGGTGCGCCGGTCCGAGATGGTCAACGAGCTCAATCGGGCCATCTACACCCCTTGCGAGATCTGCGCCGCTGACGGCTCACCCAAGACCCCGACCTGGTCGATCCGGGCTGACAAGGTGGTGCAGGATCGCGAGCATCAGCTGGTCTATTACCGCAATGCGGTGGTCCAGATGTTCGGGGTTCCGGTGCTCTTCATGCCGGTCTTCTGGCATCCGGATCCCCAGGCCGTTCGCAAATCCGGTTTCCTGCCGCCCAAGCTGTCGGCCTCGAACCGTCGGGGCCTTTCCTATGAGCAGCCCTGGCTCCAGGTCCTGTCGCCGTCATCGGATCTGACGATCAGCCCGCAGGTCAATGCCAAGGTAAATCCCTTCCTCAATGCCCGGCTGCGCAAGCGCTTCTATTCCGGCGAGGTCGATGTTCGTGCGGGCTTCACCCAGGACGAGGACTTCGACGGCAAGGGCAACCGGTTCGGCGACAACACGACCCGCAGCTACATCCTGGCCAGGGGACAGTTCGCCCTCAACGACCTGTGGCACTGGGGCTTCACGGCCGAGCGGACCTCCGACGATCTGCTGTTCGACAAATACGAGGTCGGCGACGTCTATGAGAGTCGCGGCCCTCTGGTGGCTGATGACCGCCGCCTGATTTCACAGGTCTATGCGACCCGTCAGGATCAGAGGTCTTATTTTTCGGCCGCCGCCTTCACCATCCAGGGTCTCAGGCCAGGAGATGTCGATCGCACCTTCCCCAATGTCGGCCCCCTTGTGGAGGCCCGTTGGGAACCTGAAATGTCGGTCCTTGGCGGGCGGATCCGTCTGACCGGATCGGCTGTGGCCCTCTTCCGGGAACAGTCCCCGCTCTTTGCCGCCCCCCAGCGCAAGCCTGGTCTGGATTCCCAGCGGGTCACGGGGGCTGTGGACTGGCGCTCGACCTTCACCGCCGCCAACGGGATCCGGGTCTCGCCCTTCGTCAATATCCGCGCGGATGCCTATGGCCTGCGAGACCTGAACGGGGTCAAGGGCAGTTCCATGACCACCAGCCGCGGCCTGGCTGTGGCCGGAGCCGACATCACCTATCCCCTGTTCCGGCGCTATGCGGACGCCACCGCAATCCTTGAGCCCATCCTGCAGATTGCCACCTCGCCAGAGGCCCGCCAGATCAAGGTTGGCAAGACCAGCACCGGGGCAGACATCCTCCTCAACGAAGATGCCATCGCTTTCGAGTTCGACGAGACCAACCTGTTCCGGGCCAACAAATTCCCGGGCTATGACCTCTATGAGGGCGGCAGCCGGGTCAATGTCGGCGGTCGGGCTTCGGTATTCTGGGATGACGGCCGCAGGGCCGCGATCCTGGTGGGCCGTTCATTCCGCAACGAGGTCGATACCGACTTTACCGTCCAGAGCGGCCTGAGAAACAAGGCCTCTGCCTGGATCGTGGCCGTGGATGCCCAACCGGTGAAGGGCCTGACCTTCTTCACCCGCGCGCGACTGGACGAAAGCGATCTCGACATCCAGCGGGCTGAGGCCGGGGCCAATATCACCAGCAAGCGGGGCCAGGGCTATCTGCGCTATCTCCGGGCCCGGGCGGACGTGAACGGCAATGAGCTGGAAAATCTCGATCTGGGCGGCGAGATCTATCTGACCAAGAACTGGGGCCTCACGGCCTATGGCAACCGCGACATGGTCCAGGAAGCCTGGGTGATCCGTGACCTCGGGGTGGTCTATCGCGACGACTGCACCCGTATCGACGTCATTTACCGCCGCGAGGACGTGATCCTTGGGCGACTGGGTCCGACAGAATCCATTGCGGTTCGTCTCACCCTCGCCACATTGGGCGGACCAATGTATGCAAACTGAGATGTACAGGTGCGAACCTGTATCTCGCGGGGGCCTGTCCCCGTTCTGCCGAGCTATGGATAGACCCTGCCCATGACCGTCGCGCGTAAAGTCCCGAGCCGCCTGGCGCGAGGTGTAATGGTGGCCGCCCTCCTGGCCACGACCGCCCTTCCCGTTGTGGCCGATGCCCAGGCGGCGGCGACCACGCCCGCCCCATCAGAGGTCACCAGGGTTCAGCCCCAGGGCATGTCGGAATCCGTGGCCGCAGTGGTCAATAGCGACATCATCTCGACCTATGACCTGGGCCAGAGGATGCGGCTGCTGATCGCCACCTCCGGCGTGCAGCCCACCGAACAGAATATCGCCCAGTTCCAGCGCGAAGCCCTGATCTCCCTGGTGGACGAAAGCCTGCAGCTGCAGGAGCTTCGCCGGGTCGAAAAGGACCAGAAGATCGACATCGTCGCCACCGAGGCTGAACTCGACGACGAGATCACGGAAATGGCCAAGGGCAATAACCTGTCCAAGGACCAGTTCCTCACCTCCCTGAGGGCCCAGGGCATCGGTGCCGGCACCCTGCGTCGCCAGATCCAGGCCCAGACCAGCTGGCAGCGCTGGATCCGGGGCCGCTATGGTTCGCGCCTGCGGGTCGGGGAAGACCAGATCAAGGCCCAGCAGCAGCACCTGGCCGCCGCCGCCTCCAAGCCCCAGTTCCAGATCAGCGAGGTCTTCCTCGACGCCAACCGTGTCGGTGGCATGGATGTGGCGACCCAGGGGGCTGCCCAGCTGGTGACCCAGATGCAGCAG
The DNA here is from genome assembly GCA_903930545.1 of uncultured Alphaproteobacteria bacterium. Taxonomy (GTDB): domain Bacteria; phylum Pseudomonadota; class Alphaproteobacteria; order Caulobacterales; family Caulobacteraceae; genus Phenylobacterium. The sequence continues at coordinate 3,362 of CAIYZB010000088.1, read as the reverse complement.
GGCGCGCCCTTCCAGGCCGTGGCCCGGCAGTTCTCCGCCGCGGCGACCGCTGCCAGTGGTGGTGATGCAGGATGGATCAGCGCCGGGGAAATGGCACCTGAGGTCGATGCAGCGCTTGAACAGATGCGCCCCGGGCAATTGTCCCGCCCCATCCCCGTCCGCGATGGGGTCTATATCATCTATCTCCGTGACAAGCGGGCGGGGGGCGGCAGCTCCATCGTCAATCTGAAACAGGCCGCCATTGGCCTCGGCCAGGACGCGACGCCGGAAAAGATCGCCGCGGCCACGGCAACCCTCGCCGATCTGAAGACCAAGGTCAGTGGCTGCGGCAATCTCGAGGCCCAGGCGGCAAAGGTCCCCGGCATTGTTGCCGGTGATCTTGGCGAGGCCGAGGTCAAGGATCTCGCCCCGGCCTTCCGCAGTGCTGCCGAGTCCCTCCAGGTCGGTCAGGTGTCTGACCCGATCCGCACCGCCGCCGGTCTCCATCTGCTTGCGGTCTGCGGCAAGCGCGCCTCCGGCGGCGATGTCCTCACCCACGACCAGATCGAAAACCGCATCTATGGCCAGCAGCTGAGCATGATCGCCCGGCGCTATATGCGCGACCTGCGCAACTCGGCCACCATCGAGACCCGGAACTAGGTCAGGCGGGTGTCGTCCCGTCCCCTGGCCCTGACCCTGGGTGACCCTGCGGGGGTTGGCCCGGAAATCGTCATCAAGGCCTGGAGCGCTTTGCGCGACAGCGGGCCGGCCTTCATGGTCATCGGCGATGTCCAGACCCTGGTGGATACGGCCCTGATCAGTGAGGACCTCATCCGCCGTGTCACCTCGGCGGATGAGGCCAATGGCGCTTTCGCCTATGCCCTGCCGGTCCTCGACCTGCCCCTGCGCACCCCGGTCGTCCCGGGCCAGCCAACGCCCCTGGCAGCACCGGCCATCATCCAGTGGATCGAGACCGCTGTAGGCCTCAGCCTGTCAGGCCAGGTGGCCGGGCTGGTAACGGCCCCCATATCAAAGGCTCCCCTCTATGAGGCGGGGTTCGGCTTTCCCGGCCATACCGAATTCCTGGGGGAACTGACCGCCGCTGCCCGCTTTGACGGGGCCCGGGGTCCGGTGATGATGCTGGCTGTGCCCGGCCTGAAGACCACCCTGGTCACGGTCCATGAGCCCCTGGCGCGGGTTCCCGAACGCCTCACCATAGAGGGCATCGTCAATGCCGGCCTCGTCACCGCCCAGGCCCTGAGGCACGATTTCGGTATCGATCAACCGCGTCTGGCTGTGGCTGGCCTCAACCCCCACGCAGGGGAATCTGGCAGCATTGGCCGTGAAGAGGTTGAAATCATTGATCCAGCTGTCCGTGCCCTCAGAGACCTGGGCGTCGATGCCACAGGTCCCTGGCCCGCTGACAGCCTCTTTGCCCCCGAGGCCCGAGACCGCTTTGATGCAGCCTTGTGCATGTATCATGATCAGGCCCTTATCCCTGTGAAAATGCTGGATTTCTGGGGCGGCGTTAATGTTACCCTTGGCCTGCCAGTGGTGCGGACATCACCGGACCATGGGACAGCCTTTGACATCGCCGGCAAGGGCCTGGCCCGACCCGACAGCCTGATCGCCGCCATCCGCATGGCCCGGTCCATTGCCGACCAGCGTGCCCGATGAGCCTGTCTGACCTGCCTCCCTTGCGCGACAGCCTCTCCGAGCATGGCCTGCTGGCCCGCAAGAGCTTTGGCCAGCATTTCCTCCTGGACCTCAACATCACCCGCAAGATCGCCCGCCTGGCCGAACTAGGTCCCGATGATCATGTGCTGGAGATCGGACCCGGCCCCGGCGGCCTGACCCGCGCCCTGCTGGAGACCGGGGCCAGGGTCACCGCCATTGAAAAGGACCCGCGCTTCATCCCCTTGCTGGAGGAACTGGCCGCCGCAGCTGAGGGTCGTCTGACCCTTGAGCTTCAGGATGCCCTGGAGGCCGACGAGGCGAAGATGACCGGGGGCGAGCCTGCCCATGTCGTTTCCAATCTGCCCTACAACGTCGGCACGCCCCTGCTGATCAAATGGCTGACCACCCCGAGCTTCCTGCCCCGGTCTCTGACCCTCATGTTCCAGAAGGAAGTGGCCGAGCGGATCGTCGCGGGACCGGGTGATGAGGCCTATGGCCGCCTCGCTGTGCTGGCCCAGGCTACCTGCGAGGCCCGCCTGGTCATGGAACTTCCGGCCCGGGCCTTCACGCCCCCGCCCAAGGTCGACAGCGCCGTGGTGCGGCTGGTGCCCCACGCCACACAGCTGACACCCGCCTTGCTGAAGTCACTCCAGACCGTGACTGCCGCCGCCTTTGGCCAGCGCCGCAAGATGCTGCGCGCAAGCCTCAAGGGCCTCGGCGGGGCCGAGCTGTGCGAACGGGTCGGGATCTTGCCTGAGGCCCGGGCCGAGACCATCGATCTGAAGGGATTTGTCGCCCTGGCCGGTGCCCTGAGGCCCTGAGCTTCAGGCCAGAAGCCCTGCGGCACCGTCCCAGACCAGCTTGCCCCCCACCAGGACGAGCAGGCCATAGATGAGCCGATAGAACCGCTCCGCCGGCACCCGGCGCACCAGCCACACCCCGGCATAGGTAGAGGCCACCGCAAGAGGCAGCAGGACCGCTGCTGTGGTCAGGGCCTGACGGGTAAACTGGCCCAGGGACCAATAGGCCGGTACCTTCATCCAGTTCACCACGGCGAAGAACAGGGCGCTGGTCCCGATAAAGGTGTCCCGCGGCAATTGACGGGGCAGGACATAGAGCTGGAAGGGCGGTCCTCCCGCATGGGCCACCTGGCTGGTAAAACCAGCCGCGATCCCGGCCAGAACACCTCGCCAGGGAATGGTTTCGGGGGGTGTGGGGGCAACCTCGCGTCGAGACTGCACCAGACGCTGCGTGGCAAAGGTCATCGAAATGAGTCCTACGGCCAGTTCCACGGCCGCTGGCTTCACCATGGCGGCCAGGGCCCAGCCCAGACCGATCCCGATGGCGGCAGCGGGCAGCATGATGACCAGGATCCCGCGATCCCAGGCTTTGCGGAACGCCCAGACACTGACCAGATCCTGGACGATCAGGATCGGCAGGGTGATGGAAGCGGCCAGGACTGGCGACACGGTCAGGGCCATGAGGGGCACAGCCAGAACCCCGATCCCGGCAAAGCCACCTTTGGCGAGACCCATGAGGATGACCGCCGGAATGGCGGCCAGATAGAAGATCGGATCCGAGATCATCGACGCCTGCGGCCGCCTTGGTCGCTGCCGGTGGTAACATCGGTTTCAGGCCCGCCGTCGCGGATGGTCTTGTTGCGATAGATCACCGCCCCAATGGCATTGGGCCTGTGACCGATCTCG
>CAIYZB010000087.1 GCA_903930545.1 uncultured Alphaproteobacteria bacterium | reverse complement strand
CTCTCTGCGCATCACCGCCAACCATCTCAGCGATCTTGAAGAGATGGCAGAACAGGGCGATGTGGCCGTCGTGCGCCAGGCCCTGTTTGACCTGGTCGCCCAGATCCGTGGCGAGAAGCCCGGCGCGGCCCCTGCCCTGCGGGTCATCGTCAACCGCTGACCCCCTCCCTCACGCTCCGCGTGCCACCCCAGAGGGGAGGATTTGACTGCGCTTGTCGCCCTCCCCTGGGGGAGCCGTCGGCAAATGCCGACTGAGGGGGGCCTTGCGCTTACCTGCGCAGGTTCTAAATTACCGTCATGCTGCCCCAACGCCCCCAGGACCTTGCGGAACTCGAAGCCTCCGCCCATTCCGCCGCACGGATGCTCAAGCTCCTGGCCAGTGAGCAGCGCCTGCTGCTGCTGTGCCGACTGATCGATGGCGAAGCCTCGGTGGGGGATCTGGCGAGCCATGTGGGCCTGGCCCAGTCCGCCACCTCCCAGCATCTGGCCAAGATGCGGGCCGAGGGTCTGGTGGCCACCCGCCGCGATGCCCAGACCATTTATTATCGCCTGCATGACCCCGCGGCCATGAAGGTGCTCGAGACCCTCTGTGACATCTACCGGGCCCCTGCTACGGTGCCCTAATCAGGCTTGCGGGCCACCAGATCGATCAGGGCGGACATGCCGTCATGGCCATCGCCCTCCCGGATCACCGTGTCGTGGACGGCCAGCTCCAGGATCTCGAGTTCGCCAAAGGCCGACCTGAGCAGGGCCTCCGAATAGAGGTTCTCGACCAGCTTCGGCCCACCGGTCCCATAGGCGATCTGTTCCGGCCTGTAGCCCTGCAGCAGGATCAATCCGCCGGGCTTCAGGGCATCAATCATGGCGGCAAAGATGCGAGACCTGAGGGCCGGGTCTGCAAACTGGATGAAGATCCCCACAACCAGATCAAAGCCACCCTTTGGCCATTCCCAGAGTGCCAGATCAGCCAGTTGAGTCTCCAGAACCACACCCCGTGTCAGGGCCAGCTTCTGCGCCTTGGCCTGAGCGACGGCAGAACTGTCCACGGAAATGACCGTCAGGCCCTGCTCCGCCAGCCATACGCCGTTGCGCCCTTCACCGTCGGCAACGGCAAGGGCAGTTTGGCCTGCGGTCAGGCGGTGGGCCTGTTGAACGAGAAAGGCATTTGGTTCCGTGCCAAAGACATAGGCCTCCTGATCGAAACGCCTGTCCCAGTGATTGTCTGACCCGCTCATCCGTTGATCGCTCTCATGGCCACATAGGCCGCTACCACCAATACAAAGCCGGCGAAGATCCGCCGCGCGATCAGGGCGTGGCCAACCAGTAGCCGCCCGCCCCAGATCCCAGCCAGACCTCCACCCAGTCCCCCAAGGATGAACAGTCCGGCCACTGGCCAGTTCACCAGGCCAGAAACGGCATAGTTCAGGGAGGTTGCAGCCCCGAAGACTGAGACCGACAACAGGGACGAGGCCGCCGCATTGGCCAGGGTCATGCCCGTGGCGGCCATCAGGCCTGGAACGATGAGAAAGCCGCCTCCGATACCGAAAAAGCCGGCGGCCAGTCCCGTCAGCACTCCAAGGGGAGCCAGCTTCAGGGTCAGGGCCCAGGTGATATGGACCTCAGGATTTCCGTCTGACTTTGGCTTGCGGAACATCGACAGGGCAATCACCGCCATGGCGGCAGCGAAAAAGACGAGCAGTCTTTGACCATCAAAGGCCTTTGCCAGACTGGACCCCAGAAATGATCCTATGAGCCCGGCCAGGGCGAAGACGCTGGCGCAGGGCCATTTGACCCTGCCTCCCCGCCAATGTCCCACGAGATTCATCGCTGCATTGACTGACACCGCTGCGGCCGAGGTCCCGATCGCCATGTGCGGATCCTGAATGCCCACGAAATAGAGCATCAGGGGTGTCGCCAGTACCGATCCGCCGCCGCCGAACAGGCCCAGCAGAGCGCCGACGACGGCTCCGCTCAAAAGCGCTGTCACCACCATGTGGAGGGTCATGGACCGGTCTCCGATCAAGCTTGTATATTCAAAAATACGAATATATTCTCTGGGCCCTGAACGCAACCGCGAGCACCCGAATGACCATCCCCCTCGACCCCGCCCTGGCCCGTGCCACAGAAATTGTCCGGGCGGCCCAGGCGGATCCGGCAAGGCGCCCGAGGGTCGAGGCCTTTTTCGACGAAGCGACCTTTACGGTCAGCTATGTGGTTTCCGATCCATCAAGTCAGGTCTGCGCCATCATCGACAGTGTTCTGGACTACAACTCTGCCTCAGGCCGGACCTCCACGGCCTCGGCAGAAGCCATGATTGCCTATGTCCGCAAGGAGGGTTTGCAACTGGCCTGGCAACTGGAAACCCATGCCCATGCCGACCATCTGTCAGCCTCGGTCCATCTGAAGGCACAGCTGGGGGGACGCGTTGCGATCGGCGAACAGATCGTCAAGACCCAGCGGACCTTCGGCAAGATATTCAATATCGGTCCCGAAATGGCCCGGGATGGCAGCCAGTTCGACACCCTGCTGGTTG
>CAIYZB010000086.1 GCA_903930545.1 uncultured Alphaproteobacteria bacterium | reverse complement strand
GCGGCACGTACCGCGACCGTATCGGACAGCGTGGTATTCGCAACAAGGGTGCCATGCGCCATTTGATAATTGCCGACTTCAATCAGGCCGGAGGCCGACGATTCAAATTTCGGCCGATTGTTGGTGATCACAATAGCCCCGCCGGCCGCGCTGCGGCCATACAGGGTGCCCTGCGGGCCCTTCAGAACTTCGATGGCTTCAATGTCGTAGATGCCGGCGTCCAGACCCTGCGGACGGGCGAGATAGACGCCGTCCAGATAGACACCAACGCCAGAGTCCATGGCCGGCTGGTTGGTGTCGGACATGATGCCGACGCCCCGCATGCTCAGGATGACGTTGTAGGGACGGCTAGCAAAGGGCGTGACGCGCAGACCCGGGGCCGAACCGTCATTGAGGTCGGTCAGGGAATAGATGTGGCGATCCTCGACCGCCTTGGCGCTCACGACGGCGACCGAGATCGGGGTTGTCTGCAGGTTTTCGGACCGCTTCTGGGCGGTGACGATGACCTCTTCAAGGGCGACGTCCCCTGTCTTGTCAGCGACGTCCGCGGCCTGAGCCGTCGAATGGCCAGACAGGCCCAGGGTGAGGGCGACAAGTGCGGCCCCGCAAAGAACTGACTGCCGGTAACTGGTGTGAAAGCGCATGTGACTACCCCCATTTGGATGGGGGACTATGCGATTCTAGAGCGACGGTTCGGTCTCGGGTGTGCGAACCCTTGGTGATGGTCGCGCAACTTGTTGAATCCGGGCAGTGACCGAATGCCGTAGGGATGATTCAAGCGACAATCATCAGTATAGGGTTCAAGATGAGGTGAATAGGTGCTCCTGGATACGTTCTGTTGTCTGACGGTCCCTGTTCCGACCAGGAGGCGGCCTGTGGCAGGGCATGACCTGGGACGTAATTGATTTGCCGCTGACCCCGGCTCAGAAGGACGCGACATCCAGAGCCAGGAGACAAAGATGACCGCTGCAGCCAGCCCCCTCGACATCGCCAAGCAGTTTCTGAAGGCCATGGAGGCCCTGGACTATGATGCCGGGCTAAAGTTCGTCGCGGCGAATGTGGAATATGCCAACCCGCCGCCCATCGGAACGGTCCGAGGCCCGGCAGGGATCCGCGCGGTCCTGGAGCCCTTTTTCGCCCCGACCCTTGAAAACGAATTCCGCATCCTGCGCGAAGCCGTCAACGGCCAGGTAGTGATCCTGGAGCGCCTGGATCGCCACAAACTGGCGGACAAGTGGGTCGAACTGCCTGTGACCGGCGTGTTCGAGATCCATGACGGCCTGATCACCTATTGGCGGGACTATTTCGATGCGGCGACCATCATGTCGCAGTGGCCCTCGGCCTGACCCAGAGGCGGTGACCTGAACCTGCGGGCAGGCTAGGCTCCGACTCTCTGGCGGTTTGTCGCTCATGGGGTCGGGGTCTTGTCATGAAGGTCGTCGTGCTCGGGGCCGGTGTCGTGGGCACGGCCACGGCCTATTATCTCGCCCGGGCCGGACACGAGGTCGAGGTGATCGAGCGCCAGTCAGGGCCGGCGCTTGAGACCAGCTTCGCCAATGCGGGCGAGATTTCCCCCGGCTATGCCTCGCCCTGGGCGGCTCCGGGGATTCCTCAGAAGGCGATCCGCTGGCTGCTGATGCGCCATGCGCCCCTGATCCTGCGCCCTGAGTTCGATCTGGAAATGGTGGCCTGGCTGGTGGCCATGCTGGGGAACTCCACCTCTCGGCGCTACGTCGTGAACAAGTCCCGCCTGGGCCGCCTGGCAGAATACAGCCGCCTGTGCCTGATGGCTCTGAGGACCGAGACCGGCATCTCCTATGACGAACGGATGCAGGGCACCCTGCAGCTGTTTCGCACCCAGGCCCAGCTGGATGGCGCGGCCAAGGACATCAAGGTCCTGAAGGCCGAAGGTGTACCCTTTGAGGTGCTCGATCGCGCCGGCTGTATCGCCGTAGAACCGGGTCTGGCCGGGGCCGATGACCCCTTTGTCGGGGGCTTGAGGCTGCCCAATGACGAGACGGGTGACTGTTTCAAGTTCACCAATCGCCTGGCGGCCATGGCCAGCGAGCTCGGGGTCAGGTTCAGGTTCGACACCCAGGTCCAGGGTCTCGACCACTCGGGCGGCAAGGTCACGGGGGTCCGGACCGACAAGGGCCTTGTCACAGCCGATCAGTATGTGGTGGCTCTGGGCAGCTTCTCTGCTCGCCTGGTGCGGCCCCTGGGTCTCGGCCTGCCGGTCTATCCGGTAAAGGGCTATTCCATCACCGCCCCCATCATCGATCCCGACCGGGCACCGGTCTCCACCCTGCTGGACGAGACCTACAAGGTCGCCATCACACGGCTGGGGGACCGCATCCGGGTCGGGGGGATGGCCGAGATCTCCGGCTATAACAATGCTCTGCCAGAACGGCGTCGCCAGACCCTGATCCGCTCCGTGGGCAGTCTGTTTCCCGGGGCAGGGGACCTTGAAGCTGCCAGCTTCTGGTCCGGCCTGCGTCCCATGACCCCTGACAGCACCCCCGTGGTAGGGGCTAGCCCGGTGGAGGGCATGTGGTTCAATACCGGCCACGGCACCCTGGGCTGGACCATGGCCTGTGGCTCCGGACAGGTGATCAGCGACCTGATCAGCGGCCGCGCGCCGGCCATCGAGACCAAGGACCTGTCCATCGCGCGCTATGGATATTGAGCCATGCACCACATTCGCCTGATCGGCCTGCCCACTGACATCAACTCTTCCTTCCTGCGGGGGCCGGCGGCAGGGCCGAGGGCGATCCGTGCTGCCCTCCACAGCGATCACGCCAGCGGGACGCCGCAGATCGGTCAGGGCTTTGGCGAGGATTTCAGCCTGGAAGATGCCGGCGACCTGCCCCTGGCGGAGGGGCCTTCGGACTTCGACACCATTCGCGCCGCGGTTTCCCTAGCGCTGGAGGAAGGGGCGGTGCCCTTCTGTCTGGGGGGCGATCATTCAATCAGCTATCCGGCTGTGGCTGCGGTCGCTGCCGCCCATGGCCCGGTCAGCATCCTGCACTTTGACGCCCATCCGGATCTCTATGACGACTATGAGGGCAATGCGTTCTCCCACGCCTCGCCCTTTGCCCGGATCCTTGAGGCGGGACTGGCCAAGGATCTGGTCCAGGTCGGGATCCGCACCCTTAACCGGCATCAGGCGGATCAGGTGCGTCGGTTCGGGGTGAGATCCATTCCCATGCTGGGCTTTGATCCCGGCAAGGTCCCTGTGCTGGAGGGGCCGATCTATGTCAGCTTCGATCTGGACGGCCTGGACCCGGCCGTGGCCCCCGGCGTCTCGCACCACGAACCCGGCGGCCTGACCGTCCGCGAGGTGCTCCAGGTCCTGGACCGTCAGATCGCCCCTGTCGTGGGGGCTGACCTCGTGGAGCTCAATCCTGACCGGGATGTAAATGGCATCACCGCCACAGTCGCTGCCAAGCTGGTCCGGGAGATCAGCGCCCTGATCGCCCGCAACCGGGGCTGACCCAGTCCCGGACTTGTATATTAGTGTTGTCTGATATAATTCTGCCGGACTTTCCGGACGGCTTGAACCCCTGAGATTCTGCAGCCTGTCCGGCGCTGACTTTCAAGAGGCGCGAACATGCACATTGAGTGGGATGCACTGCTGCTTTCGCGGCTGCAATTTGCATTCACCATCGGCTTTCACATCATTTTTCCAAGCTTCACGATCGGGCTGGCCTCGTTCCTTGCTGTGCTTGAAGGGCTCTGGCTTGTCACCAAGCGGCCCCAGTTCAGAAACCTCTATCTGTTCTGGGTGAGGATCTTCGCTCTGTCCTTCGGTATGGGCGTCGTTTCGGGTGTGGTGATGAGCTATCAGTTCGGCACCAACTGGAGTGTGTTTTCAGCAAAGGTGGGCAGCGTCATCGGCCCGCTCCTGGGATATGAGGTGCTCACCGCCTTCTTCCTCGAGGCCTCCTTTCTCGGGATCATGCTCTTTGGCTGGACCAAGGTCGGCCCAAGGCTTCACTTCCTGGCAACCTGCACAGTCGCGATCGGCACCCTGATCTCCGCCTTCTGGATTCTGGCGGCCAACTCCTGGATGCAGACGCCGCAGGGTTTTGCCTTCGCTCCTGACGGAACTATGATTGCAACCTCGTTCCTGGAGGTGATCTTCAATCCGTCCCTGCCTTCGCGGCTCGTTCACATGGTGATGGCGGCCTATCTGACGACGGCCATGGTTGTGGCAGGGGCATCAGCCTTCGCCCTGCTCCGTGGCGCAGCCCTGGCTGAGAGCCGGATCAGTCTGCGGATGGCGATCCTGATGATGGCCATAGTTGCCCCGCTTCAGATCATGGCTGGCCATGAGAGCGGTCTCGTGGCTGGCGAACATCAACCGGCGAAGATCGCGGCCATGGAGGGATG
>CAIYZB010000085.1 GCA_903930545.1 uncultured Alphaproteobacteria bacterium | reverse complement strand
TCAGCCGAGCGAATGCTTCGCACAAAGCCCAGATCCAGCCAGCGCTTCCAACGCAGGGCCATGGCCCCCAGCCACCAGGCGCGGCCCCACTGGGCGAGGCCCGTGCCGTTGCCCAGGTCCATGATCGACAGCCAGCGGGTCTGGGGGCGATAGGCCGTGAGGGGCGCATCGCGTGACAGGACCATCAGGTTCTTCAGCAGGATCGGCGCTGCCCTCACTCCGAAGATCCCCGCGCAGGGCCGCTCTGCATCGGCGATCACCGCGCAGTCACCTGCGGCGTAGACCCTGGGGTCGCTGATCGACTGAAGTGTGGCGGTGGTTACAATCTGGCCTCTGTCATTCACCGCAAGACCGAGCCGGCCCACCAGATCGGGGCCCACCAGGCCTGTGGCGAGGAGCAGGACTTCGCAGTCGAGGAATTCCTCGCTGGCCAGCTGGCAGCGACCCGGCGAGCGCCTGATGACCCTGTCATTTCGGAAATCCACACCGCGGTGGCGCATCTGAGCCCGCAGTCTGCGCCAGGCGCCAGGGGGCGCCCAGGTCTGGGCGGTGTCGGGGTGGATGACGACGATCTGGGGCGTGACCCCGTGACGCTCGCACAGGCCGCAGAGGGCGGCGGCCAGTTCATTGGCGCTCTGGCCGCCTCCGGCCACGACAATTGCGGGGCACTTGCCAGTGTCTGCGATCCTGGCCTCGATCATGGGCCTGAGGGAGAGCAGGGCATCCAGCGGCTTTGCCGGCCAGACCCCAGGCTCCGACAGCAGGCGCTCCGGGTCATGAAGCCGGCTGCCGATATTGAACGATACGGCATCATAACTGACGGTGCCGCCGCCCGTCAGCTGGACCTCCCGCCTGTCGCGATCCAGCGCCTGGGCCGTGTCGGCGAGGTGGCGGACCCCATGAGTGGCCGCGAGACGCGCCACATCGATTTCGCCGACATCAAGCGCCATGCCGCCCGACAGGGCTGCCGAGGCAAGGCCTGAATAGAGGAAGGTCGCCGGGCTGATCAGGGTCAGGTCGATGCCCGATCTGCGCAGCGCACCCGCCTGCCTGACCAGGTGAAGGTGGGCATGGCCGGCTCCGACGAGAACGATCTGCACGCCCATCCTCATTGTCTGCCCCGAAACTCAAACCGGGACGCTGTGTAACCAAACCGGGGTCGGCGACGAACCTATAGGTCCTGGCTGAAGACACCAATCCTGAGAGGCTGCCTGATGAAATTCCTGGTCACCCTGTTCTTGGCAATTTCCGTTCTGGCTCCCTCGGCGGTCAGGGCAGGCGAATGGGAGGTCGGTCCGACCGTCGGCTCCCGGGTTCCGGCGCTGCATGCCACCGATATCAATGGCCAGTCCGTCAGCCTGGGCGAGCTTTCCGGGAAGACGGGCCTTGTCCTAGTCTTCTTTCGGTCGGCCAAATGGTGCCCCTATTGCCAGAAGCAACTGGGGGAGCTGACTGAAGCCCTGGGTCCGCTCGGGGCCCGGGGATACAAGATCGCGGCCATCAGCTATGACGACCCTGCGGTCCTGGCGCAGTTCACGGCCAGGCGAGGGATCAATTATCCGCTCCTGGCCGACAAGGGCTCGGTCACCATCGATGACTGGAAACTGCGCGATAGCCGGTATGCGCCTGGC
>CAIYZB010000084.1 GCA_903930545.1 uncultured Alphaproteobacteria bacterium | reverse complement strand
CTCCCCCTCTGGGGGAGGTGGCATGCGAAGCATGACGGAGGGGGCCCGGCCTCAGAGCCAGGGCGGCTTTTCCAGGACGGCCCGGGTGAACTCGTCGGCCGGGAACATCAGCTCCAGTCTCAGATCCCGGATGCTCACATCCTCACTGGTGCCGAAATGGGCGATGGCGGAGAGGAAGCTCAGCTGCCCATAGGGGGTGGTCATGATCAGGGGCACGAGGGGATTGCGTCTCTGGGTGTCCAGGCCCACGCCCTCCCGAAGGCAGGCTGTTTCAAGACGGCCGACCAGGTCTTCCAGCTCAGGGTCATGCCCGGCCTCAAGGGCCTCCAGCTGCATCCGGTTGCGCATTTCGACCAGGACTTCAGGCAGATTGACCACCACATCGGTGACCGGACCCTCGGAGGTGATCAGGCGGATCAGATTGATCTCGTCATCCCCTGAATCGAGCACAGAGAGCAGGGCCACGGCGGCGGGACTGGCATCGCGGACATTCCAGTGGCGGTCGCAAAGTATGGCAGGATAGGGCTCGTGTCGGGCCATCATGAAGGCCAGCATGGCCCGGAAGGGCTCCATGATCCCGGCATCCATGGGTGTTACGGGATAGACGGCGGCAAAGCCCGCCGCCGTCAGCAGGGCGTTGGTGGCGCTTCTGGGCATGAGCAGGCCTGCCGCCAGCTTCAGAACCATGGCCCGGCTGGGGGCAGCCCGTCCGGACTCCAGGAAGGAGATGTGCCTGGCCGAGACATCGCAGGTCAGGGCCAGGTCCAGCTGGCTCATGCGCCTTGCCTCACGACGGCGGCGCAGGGCCAGACCGAAAGCGAGGGCGTCGTCCCCGGGGACTTGAATCTGACCTTGCATGCTCATCTCGCCATAGGAGCCAGACCGACAAGGGATGTCCATAACCCAAGAGGTAATTGCGCGCCTTACGTCTCTGGGCAAATCTCTGGTCGACCTTGAAGGAGATCCCCATGACCAAACCCTGGACCACTGCCATGATCCTCTGGAGCTGGAGCGTCATCCTGTTTGGTGCCGTGCTGGTGGCAGGCATCTTTCCCCCGCTGCAGGGCATCAACCATTTCCTGTTTGACCTGATGAGCCAGAAGACCGGTTCCCTGGGCACCTTCACGCCTGAGCTGCAGTTTTCTGTCGGGCTGATGGGGGCAGTCACTCTGGGCTGGGGCCTGACTGTTCTGGCGGTCGCCCAGGCCGTCACGGAGCCCAATCCTGCCCTTTGGCGGGGTATCACCCGGGCTCTGATCGTCTGGTTCGTCATCGACGGCGCGATTTCGGTGATGACCGGCTTCGGACTCAATGCCGTGTCCAACACCCTTCTGCTGGGCGGCTATCTGTTCATCATGATCCGCAGCGGCGCCCAGAAGGGCTAGGGCCACTCAGTCAGCTTCGCTGACAGCGCCCTCTGAGGGGGACCTAGAGGATCTTCCAGACCCGAGCCTGACCGTCCTGGCCGAGATTGTCGACGGTCCAGCGGCAGATGGCCTTGAGGTCCTGGTCCAGGCCCTCAGGGGCCCGGGCGACCACCAGGGCGCAACCATTCATCCGCATGGGATCGTCCAGGGGCCGGATCCGGGCCTCGGCTATGGTCAGGGGCCCGATTTCCAGATCCTCTGCTTCCCTGAGGAAGTGGTCGAAGGTCTCCAGGTCCTTGATGGGCAACCAGATCATGACCACCGCAGTGGCATTCTTGCGGGCCACCCCGCGCAGGGTGGAGACGATACGCCGATAGTCATCGGGCTTTTCAAAGGGTGGGTCGATGAGGATCAGGACGCGCCCGGTCTCGGGACAACGTTCTACCGCAGCGCCATAGCCGTCTGTGCAGGATGTCCGCACCCCCTTGCGGTCCTTCAGCACCTCGGCCAGCTCGGTGTGTTCCTCCGGGCGCAGTTCGCAGGCGATATAGGTCCCCCGGGCGGCAAGGGCCTCGGCGATCAGCCAGGGCGAGCCAGGATAGACCCCGGCCCCCTCCCCGCCACTGGCCCGCACCACAGCATCTTTCAGCGGCTGCATGATCTCGGGCAGGTCATCCGCGTCTATCAGCCGCCCCATGCCGGCCTGGGCCTCGCCGGATCGCACGGTCTCCGGAGCCCGCATGTCATAGAGCCCACGCCCTGCATGGGTGTCGATGACGGTCAGGGGCTGGGTCCCGGCCTTCATGAGGGCCAGCAGCCGCAACAAGCCAGCATGCTTGACCAGATCAGCGAAGTTTCCGGCGTGATAGGCGTGGCGGTAGTTCAAGCCGAGGCTCCCGGATCAGATGGAAGCTGTTCCTGACACGTCTCGGGGCAATTCCCAAAGCCCGGGTTTTCTCAAGCTTCTT
>CAIYZB010000083.1 GCA_903930545.1 uncultured Alphaproteobacteria bacterium | reverse complement strand
GCCGCCCATTCCCGCTTCAGCTGCTGGTACCATTTGGCCTGACGGTCGGCATCGTCGATCCAGAGCAGGGAGGGGTCATAGGCCAGACCCATGTTCTGCAGGTTCACCATGTCCCCGTCCTGACGCAGGAAGGCGCGGACAAAGGGGGCAAAGATCCTCTTGAAGGTGAAGGCCCAGTGGTCGGACCAGATCAGCTGTGTGATCCGGGTGCGGTTGGCGTGGATGGGGGTCAGGAAGGTCAGGAGCAGGACCTGTTTGGGCCCCACGGTGATGTGTTCCCACCTCATGCCCGGCAGGCGGAAGGTGATCTCGGTCAGGGGCTCGCCCCCCAGGATTGCATAGGCCCGGCTGTTCTTGGATGGCTCGTGGCGCACCATGGAGAAGCCGGCCTCGCGGGGCTCGAATCTCTTGGCCTTGTCGTGCTGGCTCTTGGCCGAGCGCCACCACCACTGGCGATGGACATAGGGGCCATGGGCCGGGTCCATCAGGCCCACGACCGCGTGGTCGATATGGCTCTCGAAATCCATCCGGTCCACCAGCTTGGGGGCACCGCCCACAACGCCGGGAAAGGTTGGAACCGGCTGGTCGGGTTCGCCCTTGCGCGGGTCCGAAGCCATCCAGATGAAGACCAGGCCCTGGCTCTCGGCCACGGGATAGCGGCGCACCGAGATGCGGCTGACCTCCATCTCCTGATCGCTGACCAGGGAGGGGATGGCCGAGCAGACCCCGTCGGTGCGGAAGCGCCAGCCGTGATAGGGGCACTCGATGCTCTGGGCCCCATCGGCCTCGGTGGTCATGCGCCCGGCAGAAAGGGGTGCGGCGCGGTGCGGGCAGATGTCACGCAGGCCATAGACCTCGCCCTTGCGATCGCGGCCCAGCAGGACCGGCTCGCCCATGATCTCATAGCGCTGAAGCTTGCCTGGGATCAGGTCCGTGGTAACGGCGGCGAAATACCAGGCGTCAAAGACAAAGCCCTGTCCGAACCGGGTGTCAGGCTGGGTGGTGTCGCGGGGAGGGGTGTTGCCTTCGGCCATAGAACCTTTTTACCCCCGATGGGCAGGGACCGGAAGCTTGAGGAATCCGAAGCCCCGGGGTGGCAGGACCAGACCCTGGTCCAGACGGGCCTCTGACAGGTCCAGAAGCTGGGCCCCGGTCAGGTCCGCATGATGGAAACGGGCCTCGGTCTCTCCCAGATTGAAGACACAGAGCAGGACGTCATCGCCGTGGGTCCGGCGGATGGCAAACAGGGGATCCTCTGTCTCGATCAGCGCACTGTCGCCCTGGGTCAGGGCCGGGGAGGCCTTGCGAAGCGCAATCATGGCCCGGGAAAAGGCCAGGGCCGAGGCGGGGTCGGCCTCCTGGGTGGCCACAGAACGGCCAGCATGTTCCACCGCCAGGGGCAGCCAGGGCTTGCCGGAGCTAAAGCCCATGCTGGCCCCATCCTCCTGCCAGGGCATGGGGGTGCGCGAGCCATCCCGGCCTTTGGAAATGGGCCAGTAGAGGTCGCCCACTGGGTCGCGGATCTCGGTGCGGGTCAGGCTGCGGGCATCAGGCAGGCCAAGCTCTTCCCCCTGATAGACAAGCGCCGTGCCCCTCAGGGCCAGCATGAGGGCAAACATCAGCCGGGCTGAGGCCGGGCCGAACCTCTGGGCCGTGCGCGGGACGTCATGGTTGGAGAGCGAGATGCAGGGCCAATGGTCCGGGAACCGGGCCAGGGTGCGGGCATGGTCGCGGAAGGGACCTGCCGCCAGGCGCCGGGCATTGAGCAGGACGAAGGTATAGGCCGAGTGCAGGCCATCCTGGGGGCTGCAATAGGCCCCGCAGCGCTCCTCCTCCTCGGAGAATTCGCCGAAGACGAACCGGTCTCCATGGGCATCCACCCGGGCGCGGATCTCCTCCAGCAGGGGGATGTTCTCGGGCAGGTTGGAATCGTTGAAATGCCGCTGCATCTCGCTGGCATGGGCCCATTCCCGGTGCCCGCGATCAGCGGCCGGGACGGGCGGATTATCCGCAAGGGCGGTGTCGTGAAGGAAGGTGCCGGCGACATCCAGGCGGAAGCCATCGATCCCCCGGGCCAGCCAGAAGTCCAGGACATCCAGGGCTGCGGCCTTGGCCTCGGGCTGGGTCCAGTTCAGCTTGGGCTGCTGGCGCAGGAACTTGTGGTGATAGTGCTGGCGTCGCGCCGGCTGATAGGCCCAGGCCGGGCCGCCAAAGACCGAGAGCCAGTTATTGGGGGCTGTGCCATCCGGGGCCGGGTCTGCCCAGACATACCAGTCGGCCTTGGGACCGTTGGGGCCCTCATCGCGGCTGGCGGCGAACCAGGCATGCTCGTCAGATGTATGGGCCAGGACCTCGTCCAGAAGGACCTTGAGACCCCGGCCATGGGCCGCAGCCACCAGGGCATCGAGGTCTGCCAGATCGCCATAGTCCGGATGGACGCCCTGGTAGTCGGAGACGTCATAGCTCCAGTCGCGATTGGGCGAGGGGTGGATCGGGGACAGCCAGATGGCATCGACACCCAGGCTGGAAATATAGTCCAGCCGGGCCGCAACGCCCTTCAGATCGCCATGGCCATCCCCGTCCGAGTCCGAAAAAGACCGGACATAGATGTGGTAGACGACGGCACCCTTCCACCAGGGTGCCGTCATGTCAGGCCTCGCTCGCGTTGCGGATGATCCGGGACGCGACGCCATATTCCACGGCGGCTTCTGCATTCATCCAGAAGTTCCGCTGGGTATCGGCGACGACCTTTTCATAGGTCTGGCCGGTCTCGCGGGCGATCATGCGGTTGACCCGCTCGCGCATCTTGATGATCTCGTCGGCCTCGATCTTGATGTCCGAGGCCTGGCCACGAACCCCGCCCATGGGCTGGTGCAGCAGGAAGCGGGTATTGGGCAGGCAGAGACGGTTTTCCTTCTCTGCGCCCAGGAAGATCGAGGCCCCGGCACTGGCCACCCAGCCGGTGCCGATCACCTTCACCTGGGGTCCGCAATAGCGGATCATGTCGTGGATGGTGTCGCCACTTTCCACATGCCCGCCGGGGGAGTTGATGATCACCTTGATGGGATCATGGCTGTCGGCGGCCAGGGCCAGCAGCTGGGCGGTGACCCGCTCGGCCAGGCGCATATTGACCTCGCCGAACACCAGAACGGTGCGCGACTTGAACAGGGCGTTCTGGACGGGTCCAGCGGTCATGGGCATGTCGGGCTTGCCCTCGCCCTCGTCGCCGTCCTCGTCTTCGTCCAAGCGCCAGTTGTTCATAAGGGGTCTCCGTTGGTGTCGAGGCTGGAACCTGATGTGCGCCGCCCCCCTTCGCAAGGGGTCAGCGTGCCGCCGTGGCGATCAGGCGCGAATAGAACTGAACCATGGCCTCGAGGTTTTCGAGGGTCATGTGCTCATTGGTACCGTGAATCATTGCCGTGTCGCTAAGCGACAGCTGAATTGGCTGGAATCTGTAGGTGTCACCGGTCACCTCCTGCAGATAGCGACTGTCCGTCCCCGCCGTAACCAGGCCGGGAGCCACAGGGGCACCGGAAACCTCACCGGCGACAGCCGCCAGGACCTTCCAGGCCTCTGACTGGGTCGAGGAAATGGCCGAGGGCTCTTCGGGCTTGCTGTTCCAGGCGATGTCCACCGGCAGATCGCCCACAGCGGCCTTGGCCTTGGTCATGACCTTGGCCGAGGTGTCACCGGGGGCGATGCGGTAATTGATCCAGGCCGTGGCGTCCTGGGGCAGCACGTTCTCCTTCGGGCTACCCTGCAGCATGGTGGGGGCAATGGTGGTGTGCATCAGGGCGGCCCCGG
>CAIYZB010000082.1 GCA_903930545.1 uncultured Alphaproteobacteria bacterium | reverse complement strand
GGAGCTGTCGGCGAATGCCGACTGAGGGGGCCTATTCCCCCAGACGCCTCAGACCCGAAAACGCATAGACCAGGCCCACGGTCACCAGCATCAGCGCCCCGGGGATCAGCACGGCCATGTGGGCGCCGATGGCGTGGCAGAGATAGCCATAGGCAACGGCGCCGATGGGTCCGCCGCCCATATTGCCCAGGGTGAAGATGGACAGGACCCGGGCGCGTTTGTCCTCCGGGGCATGTTCCTGCATCAGGCCGCGGCCGAGGGTCATGGCCACGCCACCGCCCAGTCCCCAGACGAAGTTGAGGGCACAGAGCCCCCAGAAGGGCAGGCTGAGGCCGCAGAGCATCAGGACCGTGCCGCCACAGGCCAGGGACGCCAGATAGACCCGGCCCTTGTAACGGGGCGGCGGCAGGCGAACCATGGTCAGGGCCGAGACCATGCTGCCGGACCAGAAGCAGAGGCTGAAGATACCCAGAGCCGCAGCCACCTGGGTGCGGGCCCCGCCGGCGGCGATATCGGCGGTGTGATAGCTCTCCACGATGAGGGGCAGGATCACGAAAAAGGCCCCCATGAAGAAGACCCCCATGGCTATGGCCATGATCATGACCCCGCTCATCACCGGGGAGGCCACCACGGCATCGATACCCACCTTGATCTCGCTGGCCATGAAGACCAGGGGATTGACCCCCTCGCGGCTCGCGGCCTTGCGGGCCGGCCGGGGATGGACCCGGGTGATGGCGAAGACGGCTGAGGCCATGAGCGCCGCTTGACCCAGCAAGAGATTGGCTACGCCCACCAGGGGGGCGATGGCGGCAAACAGCATGCCGACAATCTGGGCACCGAACTGGGTGAGGGAGGCAAAGGCCACGGCCTTCTGGATGCCGCCAATGCTGGTATCGGGAGCCACCTGGCTGAGCAGGGCATCCCGGGCCGGAGTCATGAAGGCCCCCAGCGTCCCCACCACGATCGCATAGGCAATGATCAGGGGGTAGTTGAGGTGGTCGGTCTGGACCAGGGCAAAGAGGGTCAGGAAGAAGACACTGGCCATTGCACAGGCAAACAGCATGGTGCGCTTGCCATCTAGGCGGTCGGCAAAGAACCCGCCCACCAGAATCAGAAGAGTTGTCGGGCCCTGCATGGCCATCTGGGCGAGGCCGAACCGGACCTCGCTCTCCTGCAGGACCACCCGCACCAGATAGGGAAAGAGCACGGTCTGGAGGCCAAAGGCCAGGAACCAGGAGCCGTGGGTATAGAGATAGCTCGGAAAGCCCGTGGCCGGGCTCCGGACCTCTTGCGACGCATCAGACATGAAACTTCCCCCGCCCCAAGCCTGAGCCAAGCCGGGGGGCTAATCAATGAAGGAAAGCTATCCCAAGACGCAGGCGGCCTGTCCCTCGCGCCGGATGGTGCCGGCGGCCTTGCCGATCCGCCCCGACCTGCGTTTGACATAGGGCCCCGGCTTGGCCGCTTTCCACTTCAGGGGGCTGGGCAGGATGGCGGCGAGGCGGGCCGACTGGGCCGGGGTCAGACGGTCAGCCCCCACCCCGAAATTACGGCGGGCAGCCGCCTCGGCCCCATAGATGCCCGGGCCCCATTCAATGGAGTTGAGATAGACCTCCATGATCCGGTGCTTGCCCCAGAGCCCTTCGATCAGGACCGTGAAATAGGCCTCCAGGCCTTTGCGGACATAGGAGCGATCGGGCCAGAGGAAGACATTCTTGGCGGTCTGCTGACTGATGGTGGAACCGCCCCGCACCCGCTTTGATTTCGAATTATGGGCCATGGCCTTTTCCATGGCGTCAAAGTCAAAGCCGCGATGTTCGCAGAACTTGGCATCCTCGGCCGCAATCACGGCCCTCACCAGGCTTGGAGAAATGGTGTCGATGGAGCGCCAGTGCCGCTCGAAGCCGCGGCCCTCGATCGCCCTCTGGACCATGAGCCAGGTCAGGGGCGGCGGGACCACCCGATAGGCAGCGGTCACAACCACCGGCCCGATCAGGCCAAAGACCAGGACCAGAAGGAAGCCCACCCGCGCGATCCGTCCCAGCAAGCCCGGTCCCTTTTCACGTTCCTGTTTCAGATCCAGCTGCGGGTCATCGTCCTGGCGCGGCGCATGAGACCCCGCCCGGTCCTTTGCCAGGTCGTCCCAGGCCGCAGACAGACCTTCCCACCCGCCGGTCTGGTCCTGGCCGGACGTGAACAGCGGCCGATGTTCAGGTGGTTGAGCGCCGGATGTGCTCACGAATCGACGTCCCTTGCCTTGACCCTGCGGACCCTTGCTAGATCAGACTGTGCCCGATCCGGCGAATGCCCCAAAGGCTTGGGGTGCGCCCGGCCTTCGGTCAAGTCGCTGCCTGTCAATTGGGGAAGCCTGAAATGAACGTCACCGAGGCGGTTGCCACGAGAACCTCCATCCGCGCCTTCCTTCCGGAAGCCCCTGACGCCGTTGTGGTGCGCCAGATCCTGCAGACGGCGGCGCGATCCCCCTCAGGCGGCAATCTCCAGCCCTGGCGGGTCTATGCCCTGGCCGGAAAGGCCCTGGCTGACCTCAAGGCCGATGTTGCGGCCAATCCCTTTGGCGAGACCCCGGAATACGAGGTCTATCCCGCCAATCTCTGGGACCCCTTCCGCACCCGTCGTTTCG
>CAIYZB010000081.1 GCA_903930545.1 uncultured Alphaproteobacteria bacterium | reverse complement strand
GCGTGATAGCCGCTATCCCAGGAAAACAGGCACCCGTATTCCACGGCCGCGGGGATGTGAAACTGCTCGCCAAAGGCCGAAGCCCTATGGCTCACAAACATGGCCCGACAGGCCTCCACCAGTTCTGGCGACGGCCAGGCGGTCATCAGCGGGCCCGGGCCGGGGAGAGGGAAAAGTCCACCATGACTTCGCCGGATATGGCTTCAAGGGCGGCCTGGACCTCATCGGCGGCGAGACCCGCCGGCAGGCGCAGCCGGGCATCCAGATGGAACAGGGCACCGCCCGAATAGGGCTCCGCGCTGATGCGGGTGTCAAAGTCCTCGATATTGACCCCAAGCCCGCTAAGAACGGCGGTGACCTGATGGACGATCCCCGGTCGGTCCTGGCCCACAAGACTGAAGAGCATTTCGTCGCCCTGGGCGGCGGTGGCCTCCAGGGCCGGGGCTATGCGGACCTCCAGGCCCTGGCTGTCCACAGCCTGGACCGCGCTGCGCAGGGTTTCGATCCGGTCCGGGGCCAGGTCCACCAGGACCGAGCCGACATAGAGTCCCCCCAGCCGGCTGAGCTGGCTTTCCAGCCAGTTGCCGCCTGACGAGAGCACGGCGGCGGCGAGGGCCTGGGTCAGGCCGGGGCGGTCACTGCCGATAACGCTGAGGATCAAGGATGCCATGGCCAATTCTCTCGGGCGGGGTTGGCTGGCAGTCAATCCCGAACTGGGGACATGGCCGGTCCGACAATTCCTTTTGGGCCTTGCGACTCGTCCGGTTTAAGCTGACTGACGCTTTGCAAAACCACCCAAGAGTCCGGAGCCTGAAATGCAGTTTGACGACGTCGTCCTCGGTCGCCGAAGCATTCGTGGCTACAAGCCCGACCCGGTACCGCGGGAGCTGATCGAGGAAATCCTCACCCTGGCCATGCGCGCGCCGTCCTCGATGAACACCCAGCCCTGGTCCTTCTACGTGATTACGGGCGAGCCCCTGGACCGCATCCGGGCGGGCAACACCGAACGCAATGTCGCTGGCGTGCCTCAGTCGCGGGAGTTCCGCACCGGCCATGCCTTTGAGGGCAAGCACCGCGACCGTCAGGTGGGCGTCGCCAAGCAACTCTTCGCGGCCATGGGCATTGCCCGGGAAGACAAGGTCATGCGCCAGGACTGGATCCTGCGGGGCTTCCGCCAGTTTGACGCCCCAGTCTGCGTCATTGTCACCTATGACAAGGAACTCGCCGACAGCGACGACACCGCCTTTGACTGCGGGGCCGTGACCACGGCCCTGGTCAATGCCGCCTGGTCCCGTGGCCTGGGCGCTGTGATCAACAGCCAGGGCATCATGCAGTCGCCTGTGGTGCGCGAGCATGCCGGGATCGCCGATGATCAAGTCATCATGAAGAGCATTGCCCTGGGCTGGCCGGACGAAACCTTCCCCGCCAATGCCGTGGTGTCCGAACGGCGTGGCGTGGACGAGGCGGCGACTTTCGTGGGCTTTGGGGGTTAGGTCGGCTGGTCGATGCCGATCAACGGGTGATCTAACCATCGATGCCCTCGGCGTGTAACCTCACCTCAGCCGAGCGAATGCTTCGCACAAAGCCCAGATCCAGCCAGCGCTTCCAACGCAGGGCCATGGCCCCCAGCCACCAGGCGCGGCCCCACTGGGCGAGGCCCGTGCCGTTGCCCAGGTCCATGATCGACAGCCAGCGGGTC
>CAIYZB010000080.1 GCA_903930545.1 uncultured Alphaproteobacteria bacterium | reverse complement strand
GCCCCCTCCTTCACGCTGACGCGTGCCACCTCCCCCGGAAGGGGAGGAATTGAGCCGAGCCCGGTGCTCCCCCTCAGGGGGAGCTGTCGGAGTCATCCGACTGGGGGGGCCCGGTCCTCGAGCCAGTCGGCCGAGCGCATCTCCTGCAGGCGCGAGGCCGTGCGTTCGAACTCAAAGGCCCCCTTGCCCTCCGGATAGAGCGCAACGGGCTCCGCCTCGGCCAGGACAATGGTGCGGACCCGGGCCTCATAGAGGGCATCCACCAGGATCACGAAGCGCCGCGCCTCTTCCCGCCGATCCGGGGTCAGGCGGGGCAGGTCCTCGAGAAAGACGGTATGGAACTGATCCGCAAGGGCCACATAGTCATTGGGCCCCAGGGCCACCGAACAGAGGCTGGTGAAGCTGGCCCTCAGCAGGCCGCCCCGGGCGTGGGGCAGGTGGATCCTGCGACCCAGGACCTCCAGGGACTCGCCGGTCTCGTCCTCGCCGGCCAGCATGTCGCGCCAGAGCTCGGCGAAACAGCGCTGGTGGTCGCGGTCATTGGGGGAGAACCAGGTCCCCGCGGCCCTCAGGCGGTCCAGGCGATAGTCATGCTGGCCCGCCACACTCACCACCTCGACCCGGGATTTCAGAAGGTCGATGAAGGGCAGGAAGAGCTGGCGATTGATACCGTCCCGATATAGGGCATCCGGCAGCCGGTTGGAGGTGGCGACCAGGGTCACGCCGCGGGCAAAGAGGGCCTCGAACAGCCGGCCCAGGATCATGGCATCCGCAATATCGGTGACCTGAAACTCGTCGAAACAGAGAAGCCGGGCCTCTTCGGCCACCAGATCGGCGACGGGTCCTATGGGGTCATCCCCCTTGCTCGATCCGAACCGGGCCTTGCGGGTCGCCGCATCGCCCTTGCGCCAGACATCGATCAGACGATGGATCTCGCCCATGAAGACATGGAAGTGGGTGCGGCGCTTTTTCGAAACCCGGACGGTCTCGAAGAACAGGTCCATGAGCATGGACTTGCCACGCCCCACGGGGCCGACGAGATAGACCCCCTTGCGACTCTGGGGTCGGGCAAACAGGGCGAGCAGCTTCGCCCCCTCGCCCTGCCCCAGGTCAGCCTCAAGCCGCGCGAGGGCTGAAAGGGCAGCCACCTGTTCCGGGTCCGGCCGGATCTGGCCCTGGGCCAGCCGGGCGGAATAGGCCGCTTCAATGGCAGAACTCATGTTCGGGTCAGGCTCACCCGACCCCGAGTTCGCGCCGGACAAAGCGGTAGGTCTCCCGCTTTTCGCAGGCACAGCCGCGCATCTCTCCCTTGGCATTCCACCAGATCAGGGTGGGATAGCGGATGCCCGTGGGGTCACTCACCGTGATGCCATTGGCCTGCAGCAGAGGGCGAAGCTCGTCGGTCATGGAGCGACCGGCCTCGATAATGGCCGTACGCCCGGTATCGCCGTCGGCTGGGGTCAGACCGGGGGCCGTCCAGGCCTCGGCCGGAACCGCTTCCCAGGCTTCCATCAGCTTCCAGGCCTCAGGGGTGCCACGGCGGATCCACAGCTCGGCCACCGTGGTGCGTTCCACCGGCGTGGACTTGGCCACCCCGTTCTTGTCACGGCGGGCAATCTCGATGACCCGGGTATCAACCCCGGCCTTGTGAAGGCCCGGGAATTCCTCGCCCTTGAACCTCAGGCAGTCGGGGCAGGTGCGGAAGGAGACCATATAGAGCCGGCCCTTGGTCAGGCCCGGCGAGGCCCAGCCGGACTTTTCCAGAATGGCGGTGATCTCGGCCTGGTGCTTGGTAATGGTCTTGGGCTGCCAGCGCAGGTCATAGTTCCAATAGGCCCAGCCACCGCCCCCGACGATCACCAGAATGAGGGCCAGAAGGCCCCAGGTGCCAATCTTGTTCATTTTTCAGACTCTCCTGTCCGTCCCCACCATGCCGACAACATCAGGCGGCTGGCGTCAACGCATGGTGGGGATGACGAAGGAGGATTCCGTCGGATCGCCCTCAGGCCAGCGGGCTGTGATGGTCTTGACCTTGGTATAGAACTTCATGCCTTCCAGACCGTGCTGGTTGGCATCACCAAAGGCCGAGCGCTTCCAGCCGCCGAAGCTGTGATAGGCCACGGGCACGGGGATGGGGACATTGATCCCCACCATGCCGACATTGACCCTCTGGGCGAAATCCCGGGCCGCCCGGCCATTGCGGGTGAAGATGGCCACCCCATTGCCGTACTGGTGGGTCGAGGGCAGGGCCAGGGCCTCCTCAAAGGTCTCGGCCCGGACGATCTGCAGGACGGGACCGAAGATCTCGTCCTGGTAGGACTTCATCGAGGCGGTGACCTTGTCGAACAGGCTGGGGCCGATGAAGAAGCCCTTTTCATAACCCTGGAGGCTGAAGCCCCGGCCGTCCACCACAAGCTCGGCACCCTCATCGACCCCGATCTGGATATAGTCGGCGATCCTTTGGCGATGGGCCGCACTGACCACCGGCCCATACTGTGCGGCGGGATCGGAGGAGATGCCCACCTGCAGGGTTTCCAGTTCGGCGAGAACCTTTTCACGAACTGCATCTGCCGTGCGCGCGCCCACCGGCACCACCACCGGCAGGGCCATGCAGCGTTCGCCGGCCGAGCCATAGGCCGCCCCGATGATGTCGCGGGTGGCCTGGTCCAGGTCGGCATCGGGCAGGATGATGCCGTGGTTCTTGGCCCCGCCCATGGCCTGGACGCGCTTTCCGTGGGCCGTGCCCTGGGAATAGACATAGTGGGCAATGTCGGAGGACCCGACAAAGCTCACCGCCTGGATGCCCGGATGCTGCAGGATGGCATCCACCGCCACCTTGTCGCCGTGGACCACATTCAGCACACCGCGCAGATCCAGACCCTGGGCAGCCCCAGCCTCCATGAACAGCTCCGCCAGGCGCACGGGGACGGAGGGGTCCTTTTCCGAGGGCTTGAGAATGAAGGTATTGCCCACCGCAATGGCGATGCCGAACATCCACATCGGGATCATGGCCGGGAAGTTGAACGGCGTGATCCCTGCCGCGACCCCCAGGGGTTGGCGCATGGAATACACATCGATGCCAGGCCCTGCACCTTCAGTATATTCGCCCTTCAGGACGTGAGGAATGCCGCAGGCAAACTCGATGACCTCCAGGCCCCGCTGGATGTCACCCTTTGAGTCGGCCACGACCTTGCCGTGCTCGGACGACAGCAGTTCGGCCAGGGACTGCATCTCGTTTTCGATCAGACGCTTCAGCTCGAACATCACTCGCGCCCGGCGCTGGGGATTGATGGCGGCCCAGTCCGGCTGGGCCCGATTGGCCGCCGCGACCGCAAGATCCATGTCGGCCTCATTTGCCAACAGGACCTGGGCCTGAACCTCTCCCGTGTTCGGATTGAAGATGTCGGCGGTTCTCTGCGACGAGCCTGTCACGGATTTGCCATCGATGAAGTGCAATAACTGTCGCATTTCTGCTCCTTAGGTGAGAGCCGCTTTGGCACTCAAGCCTTGCTCTGAGCCCGGATGAAAGGGCATGTTCGTTCCATGACCGTTGCGACTTCTGTCTCAGCCTTCGGCACCCGACGCGATCATTTTCCGCACGTCGTTGACGTGCTGATCG
>CAIYZB010000079.1 GCA_903930545.1 uncultured Alphaproteobacteria bacterium | reverse complement strand
GGTGCCTGCCAAGTATGACGGCGTGCCCGGCGTCAGCTTTCCGGGGATCCGGCCCGGGGAGACCTTTGTCCACGAGTTCCCCCTGATCCAGTCCGGGACCTACTGGTATCACAGCCATTCGGGTATGCAGGAACCCATGGGGATGTATGGTCCCCTGATCGTCGACCCGGAGGGTGAGGACCCCATCGCCTCGGACCGGGAGCATGTGATCGTCCTGTCCGATTACAGCTTCATCCATCCCCACAAGATCATGACCCGGATGAAGCAGCAGGCCGGGATCTACAATTTCCAGAAGCAGACCGTGGCCGGCTGGCTGGCTGGACGTGACCAGAGCCTCGCCGAGCGACGGGAATGGGCCCGGATGCTTATGGACCCCACAGACATTTCTGATGTCACCGGCTCGGTCTTCACCTTCCTGATGAACGGCCACGGGCCTGCCGACAACTGGACTGGCCTGTTTCGTCCCGGTGAGCGGGTGAGGCTGAGGTTCATCAATGCCGCCGCCCAGACCATTTTCAATATCCGCATCCCGGGGCTGAAACTGACCATCGTGGCTGCCGATGGGCAGGCCGTGCGCCCGGTCGCAGTGGACGAGTTCCAGATCGCCAATGCCGAGACCTATGACGTGCTGGTGGAACCCACCGCCGATCAGGCCTTCGCCCTTGTAGCTGAGGCCGTCGATCGCTCGGGCATGGCCGTAGGCACACTGGCCCCCAGGCCGGGCATGAAGGCGCTCGCGCCACCTTTGAGGTCTCGCCCCCTGGGCACCATGAAGGACATGGGCATGGACATGAGTGCCATGAACATGGGTGGAGCCGGCGAACAGGGCCCGCAGGCCGCGCCCGGCATGGCCCCGCCAAGGGTCCGTGGGGCCGATGTCATGGGCGACATGGGGGGCATGAAGATGTCCATGCGCGACCCTCTCAATGCCCCGGGGGTCAGGATGGGGCCGGGTGTCCAGTCAATCACCCCTATCGTCACGGATCGAACAGGAGAGCCGGGCCAGGGACTAGAGAGAGTCGGCCATAGGGTGCTGGTCTATACGGACCTCGTAGCCCTGAACCCCAATCCGGATACCCGCGAGCCCTCGCGGTCCTTGGACATCCACCTGACCGGCAATATGGAAAGGTTCATGTGGGGCTTTGACGGGGAGTCCTTCAACGACCGGACCACCAAGCCCTATCCTTTCAGGTTAGGGGAGCGGGTGCGGGTGACCCTGGTCAATGACACCATGATGGCCCATCCCATCCACCTGCATGGTCACTTCTTTGAGCTGGTCCAGGGCCAGGACGATCACAAGCCGCGCAAACACACCGTGACGGTCCTGCCGGGGGGAAAGGTCACCTTCGACGTGACCATGGATGCCCCGGGGGACTGGGCCATGCACTGTCACATGCTCTACCACATGCATTCGGGCATGTTCCGGGTCTGCACGGTGCGTCCCTTTGGGGAGCCGGGTGCATGATACTGCCGACCCTCATCCTGATGGCCAGCCTTGCGGCCGGCACCGCTGCGGCCCAGACCGCTCCGCCCATCCCCACGGACCATGCCGCGGACCGCGACTTTGACCCTGCGGTCATGGCCGTGGCCCGCGCGGTCCTGAAGGCCGAACACGGCGGCAGTTCCTACAGCAAGGTGTTGCTGTCCCGGGGGGAGGTGAAGAACGGCGGGGATGTGCACTGGGAGGCCATGGCCTCCACGGGGGGCGATATCCATCGCCTGATGGTCAGCACCCGCGGGGATGGGCCCGATGAGGCCGAGGCTCAGGGGCTCTATTCCCGCGCCATCGGTCCCTATTTCGATGCCCGGGCCGGGGTCAGGCAGGACCTCGGCGACGGGCCCCGTCGCACTCATCTGGTGGTCGGGGTCGAAGGCCTTGCCCCCTACTGGTTTGATGTCAGTTCGAGCCTCTTCCTGTCCAATCGGGGAGAGCTCACCGGCCGGGCCGAGGCCAGCTATGACCTGAGGCTGACCCAGAGACTGATCCTGCAACCCCGCGCGGAGCTTGCCCTCTCGGCCCAGGACATTCCGGGCCTGGGGATCGGAGCCGGGCTTGATCGGGCCGAACTGGGGCTCAGGCTCCGTTATGACCTGAAGCGGACCTTTTCGCCCTATGTGGGCGTGACCCATGAGCGACTGTTCGGCCAGAGTGCTGATTTCGCCAAGGGTGCCGGGGAGCGCTCACGTCACAGCAACCTCGTCGTGGGGCTCCAGGCCTTCTTCTAGCGGGCGATGGCGATGGTAAAGGTGCGCCAGGCCTCCGGCAGGTGGCGGTTGGCCAGTTCCATGGTGTTGACGATCTTGCGTCCACCCAGCTGGATCTGCTCCAGGCGGTCGGGGAAGGGGGTCATGATCATCAGGCTTCCGGCTCCGGCTATACGCTTGATGGCGTCATTGGCCCTCGCCTCGTCGGCCTCGGTGGTGTCCGGATGGATACAGATCAGGACCTGACCGAACATGTTGCGCAGCAGGCCAGGGGTATCCGGATCATCGAAGCGGCGCAGGGTCACGTCCGAGCGGCCGTAGAAGTCCAGGGCCATCTGACCGGCCCGGCGATTATCCTCGCTGTCGGTCAGGGCGACGCAGCCGGACTGGACCGAAGTCGGCACCAGGGTCGGCATCAGACCATCGCGGACATTGATCATGGCCAGGGTGTTTTCCGGGTTCTGGCTGGCAATGGCGATGAGAAAGTCCGCGACCCGCTGGGCAAAGTGGGACGAGGCGATCTTGGCTGACTTGAAGGCATTGTTCGGGGTGATGGCCGGCTCGCACCAGATGCGTGTGCGCTCATTGCGGTTCACCTCGCATTCGAAGACGTGGGTCCAGTCATAGGTGACCGTTGAGGCCACACTGTCGTCAAATACCCCCTCGGCCTTCAGCAGGTCGATGAACAGGGCCGTGGCTTCCAGGGTGAAATGGACGTCGCCGGGATAGGCATTGACG
>CAIYZB010000078.1 GCA_903930545.1 uncultured Alphaproteobacteria bacterium | reverse complement strand
GCCCTTCCGGCCTATTACATTATTGCCCCGGCCGAGGCCTCTTCCAACCTCGCCCGCTATGACGGCATGCGCTACGGCCTGCGGGTCGAGGGCAACAACCTCACCGAGACCTATGAAAAGACCCGGGCCGCGGGCTTTGGCGAAGAGGTGAAGCGCCGGATCCTGATCGGCACCTATGTGCTCTCGGCCGGCTATTATGACGCCTATTACGTCAAGGCCCTCAAGGTGCGTCAGCGGATCGCCGACGACTTCACCCAGGCCTTTGAAAAGGTCGATGCCCTTCTGACCCCGACGGCACCGTCCGCGGCCTTTGGCCTGGGCGAGAATGCCGATGACCCGGTGGCCATGTATCTCAACGACATCTTCACGGTGACGGTGAACCTGGCGGGCCTGCCGGGCATGAGCATCCCGGCCGGTGTGGATGCCAATGGCCTGCCCCTGGGCCTGCAGCTGATCGGCAAGGCCCTGGACGAGGGGACCCTGTTCTCTCTCGGCGGGGCTATCGAGAAGGCCGCTGACTTCAAGGCCAAGCCCGCCCGCTGGTGGTAGAAAAAAGCCCTCCCCGCGAGGGGAGGGCTTCTTGATCGGTCGTCGTGCGCCCGCAAGGGGCGCAGTCTTACTTGATCTTGTCGAGATCGGCCTGGATGGCGGCAATGATGTCGCTGGTCAGGGCACCCTGAGACATGGGCTCCAGGGCCTTCAGGCTCATGGACTTGAACTGGTCAAAGGCCGGATGAGTGGTCAGCGGCGGAACGTGCTTGTCGAGCACGGCCTTGGTGGCCGGATTGGCAGCCAGATCGGCGATCGGCGTGGTTTCCACCGAGGCACCCACGAGGGCGGCCTGAGCGAAAGCCGGGGCAGCGGCCATGGAGCCGAGGGCGAGCGTCAGGCCGAGCAGGCCAGCAGCGATTTTGGACTTCATTTGGGTGTTTCCTTCCCGAAGGCGGTTTGAGCGCGGGAGAGGAAGCCTTCATTCCGCCGGTCTGGCAAGGCATTTTGGGACGAGCGTCTTTCGCAGGCGCTCGCAGCGCGTTAGGAACGGGCCATGACCGATACATCCAAACTGATCGAAGGCCGCACCGGCCAATGGGAAGTCGTTCTGGGCCTTGAGGTTCACGCTCAGGTCGCCTCGAACGCCAAGCTGTTTTCCGGCGCAGCCGTCGGATTCGGGGCTGGCCCAAATGAACAGGTCAGCCTGGTGGACGCGGCCATGCCCGGCATGCTGCCGGTGATCAATCGCCATTGCGTGGAGCAGGCGGTGAAGACTGGCCTGGGCCTCAAGGCCCAGATCAATCTACGCAGCCGCTTTGACCGGAAGAACTATTTCTATCCCGACCTGCCCCAGGGCTATCAGATCAGCCAGTTCAAGGACCCCATCGTCGGCGAGGGGGAAGTCATTGTCGAACGCGATGATGGCTCGACCTTCACCGTGCGGATCGAGCGCCTTCACCTGGAACAGGATGCCGGCAAGAGCCTGCACGACCAGGACCCCAATGCCACCTATGTGGACCTGAACCGGGCTGGCACCGCCCTGATGGAAATCGTCTCACGCCCGGACATGCGCTGTGCCGAAGAGGCGGCGGCCTATGTGAAGAAGCTGAAGACCATTCTCGTCTATCTCGGCACCTGCGACGGGGACATGGACAAGGGCAATCTGCGGGCGGACGTGAATGTCTCGGTCTGCCGCCCGGGGGCCTATGAGAAGTTCCGGGAAACCGGCGACTTCAGCCACCTCGGCACCCGCTGCGAGATCAAGAACGTCAATTCCTACCGCTATATCCAGCAGGCCATCGAGTACGAGGCCCGCCGCCAGATCGAGATCATCGAAGATGGCGGCAAGATCGATCAGGAAACCCGCCTGTTCGATCCCGGCAAGCTCGAGACCCGCTCCATGCGCTCCAAGGAAGAGGCGCATGACTATCGCTATTTCCCCGATCCTGACCTTCTGCCCCTCGAACTCGACCCAGCCTGGGTGGAGGCGATCAAGGCGACCCTGCCGGAACTGCCCGATGCCAAGAAGGCTCGCCTGCAGAGCCAGTATGGGCTGACGGCCTATGATGCCGGGGTCCTGATCGGCGAGGCGGCCAAGGCCGACTTCTTCGAAACCGCCGCCAAGGGCCGCGACGCCAAGCTGACCTCCAACTGGGTGACCAACGAACTCACGGCCAAGCTCTCCGCGGGCAATATCGAGATCGTGGACTCGCCCCTGGGTCCCGACGCCATTGCCGAACTGGTGGCCTTGATCGAGGAAGGGGTCATTTCCTCCAAGATCGCCAAGGATGTCTTCGAGCGCATGTGGGCCGGAGATGGCCGTCCCCGCGAGATCGTGGAAAAGCAGGGCCTGCAGCAGGTGTCCGACACCGGGGCTCTGGACGCGATCATCGACGCCCTGATCGCGGCCAATCCGGGCCAGGCCTCTGCCGTCAAGGAAAAGCCCCAGGCCATCGGCTGGTTCGTGGGTCAGGTCATGAAGGAGACCGGCGGCAAGGCCAATCCGGGAACCGTCAACCAGCTGCTCAAGGCCAAGCTGGGTCTCTGATAGACCAACGCCCCGGAGTGATCCGGGGCGTTTTCTTAATGGCCTAATGGGCGATGATGTCGAAGATGATGCCACTGGCTATGGCCGCCAGCAGATAGTCATCCCCCACCTGATACCAGGCATAGCCCCGGGGCGGCTGACGCAGGCGATAGCGACCATAGTCGTTCACCGGAGCCCCGCGATAATAGCCGGGCAGGGACCCACCCCGACGCCACTGGGCATAGCCGGGGCGATAGTTGGGGTTGCCGTAATAGGACTGGGGCGGCGGGCCATAGGACCAGCGGTTGTTGTAGTAGTAGCCATTATGGTGGCCGGCATCCCAGCGGTCTTCGCGGCGGTCGCGGCGATCCTCACGATGGTCACGGCGATCCTCTCGCTGGTCCCAACGTCCGCCGTCACGGCGGGCATCGCGATAGTCTTCCCGGCGATCGGCGCGGTCCTCGCGGCGGTCATAGCGGTTTTCCTGCCGGTCCCAGTTCTGGGCCTGGGCTGTGGTGGCGCTGAGCGCCATGGGGCCTGCAACGCTGGCAGCGACGGCGAGGCTGAAAATAAGACGCTTCATGAACCTGGGCTCCTTGGGGGAAATCGGTGTCCCTCGATTTCAGTGCCCAGACTGGAACCTGCTGGCTGAACTCTAACTGAACGACTTTGTCAGGCTCGGCACATGGCGTTTGGCTGAAGTTGTGACCGCGTGGCAATGGATGACTTCGCATGGCACTGTAGCGCCCGAGAGGAAATTCCGGCTTTTCCGGAGCTTGGCGGGCCGAACCAGGGAAAATCACGAGTCTATGCTTAGTCGCGATCCTCCAAGAACCTGAAATACATATT
>CAIYZB010000077.1 GCA_903930545.1 uncultured Alphaproteobacteria bacterium | reverse complement strand
GTCACCCACCTTCCCCTGGCTGTGGAACCGGTCTTGAGTGGCTTTCTGGGGCGGCGCTATTTCGGCATTCCCGAACAGGCCACGGTCTTCCTTTTCTCCTTCGACTTCTCCTCCTTTGCCGAACGCAAGAACCCGATGGCGATTCTGGAAGCCTTTGAGCGGCTGGTGGCCCTGCGCCCTGAGCCCCCGCTCTATTGCGTCATCAAATTCAAGGGATCCGGGAACGAGGCCGTCAAGGCAGACCTCGAGGCCCGCATTGCCGCCCTGGGTGACCGGGTCCAGGCCATTCGCCGGGAACTGACCAATAACGAGATGAAGAACCTGATCCGCTGCTGCGACGCCTTTGTCTCGCTGCATCGCTCGGAGGGTTTCGGCTTTGGCATGGCCGAAGCCATGGCCCTGGGCCGGATCGCCATCGCCACCCGCTATTCCGGCAATCTGGATTTCATGACCGACGAGACCAGCCTGCTGGTGGACCAGCAGCTGATCCCGGTGGGACCGAAGGACTATCTCTTCCCCTTAGGCCAGGTCTGGGCCGATCCGTCTGTCGATCACGCGGTCCAGCTCATGGCCCGGGTTGTGGACAATGCGCCCGGCACGCAGTCCATGGGACAGAGGGCCAGGGCCCATATCCGCAACCGGTTTTCCGCCCGCGCCCGGGGTCTGGCCTATGCCGATCGCCTCGGCACCATCGAAGCCAAGCGGCCGTCCGCCTAGGGCTTCTGGACGATGGCGATCTGGTGGAGGACGAAGGTCCCGCCGATGTCATCGTCCGTGTCCAGCCGGATCTGGTCGATGACTGAGCTGGTCCAGTCGCTTCCCCCCTCGGCCAGGGCGGTCATGTCATAGGCGAGGATCGTGACCTGGTTCAGGGGTGGATTGCCCCCGGCGACCGCCACAGCCCGAAATCCCGCAGCCTCAGGGTGATTGGGGGTGGAATAGAAGAGCGTGCCGTCCCAGGCCCCGCCTGCCCGGGTGCGGGTCAGGCGCACAATCACCAGATTGCCGATCGAACCGTCCAGGGCCAGACCGCTGGGCGACCGCAGGGTCGGGTCGCGGACCTTGTTGGTGAGCTTGAGCCCCGGGCCCGCCATGGGCAGGGCCTCGCCCCCGGTGAGGACAAAGCCATCCGTTGAGCCGTCAAAGGACCAGAGTTTTACCGTGCGCAAGGGTTTGCCGTCCTTGGCAAAGCCCTGCCCGACCGAGTCCCATTCAATGGGCGAGACCACCGGGGCCGCAGCCGGTCGGGCCGCAAGGGGGATGGACTCCGGCTTCAGACGGCTGGGCGCCGGGTTGTCACAGGCCGCAAGGGCCAGGAGGCCAGAGCTGAGGGCCAGCAAACGGAGGCGGTTCATGGTCAGCTGTCCTTGCCGTCGTTTTGGTTAGCCAGAAAGGCGTCCCGGATCCTGGCCGCCGCCTCGTCATAGAAGAAGGGCAGGAAGGCAAACCGGGTTCCCCGGGTCACGGGGCTGGCCTCGTGAAGCAGGGAGCAGGAAAAGACAACCGCCCCGCCCGTGGGAGGGCGATAGCGGTGATTGCCGAACTCCGGAAAGACCAGATCCCCGCCCTCGAAGGCCTCGGCATTGAGATTGATCGAACAGGCAAAGCGGCGATGGGCCGTGCCGCCGGTGGTATTGTCCCGGTGGGCCTGGAAAAAGCCGCCCTCCTCCGCGTCATAGGCGGCGACCAGATAGCGCTCGAGGCGGGTGGCCTTGAAGCGGAAGGCCTTTTCGATCTCCGGCAGGAGCCGTCTCTGAAGCCTCAGGCGGATCTGGGTCTTCAGGGGCTCGTCCTCGATCAGGACATCGCGGCGGCTCTTGGTGTGGTCCCGCACCCCCACAGTCTGGCCATCCACCTCCATCATCACCCCGGAGGGGGTGCCGCCAATAGCGTGATAGTGGTCGATCAGGGTCTTGCAGAAGGGCTGTTCGAAGACCCGGGGCACGATCAGGACCGGTGCCACCATGGGGGTCGCGGCATGGTCATTGACCTCCGGCAGGGTGGAAACATGCGCCAGCAGGGCCTCGGTATCGTCCAGGCTGGCGCCAGCAATGATCCGAAGGGCGGGATCAAGCAGGAACCAGTGGCCCTGCTTGCCGACACCATAGGCTCCGGCGACGGCCCGGTCGGGATCGAAGAACCACCTCATGCCCGGCAGGCGATCCTGAACCGGTTCCCGCGAGGCCAGGACGATCATGAAAGACAGGTGGCGATCGTCCGGGGCCCGGGACAGGGCCAGGACCTGGTCGATGGCCGCCTGGCGCCTGACGGGGTCCGACGGGGCAAACAGCAACAGGACATAGCGTCCGCCTGCCGCGCTGAAGGAGAACTGGTTCAGGCTCGGGGTATCGGCGCGGAACCATGGGGCGGGTTCGCCGGGGGCCAGGGCCATCTCAGCCTCCCTGCCTAAGGCGGGCGATCAGGGCGCGGATCTGGGCGACAGGCGGGTCGAGGGCCAGATAGAGGACCCCGGCCATGGCGGTGAGATCCTGGACATAGAGATAGCGGTAATCGCAGGCCACCGAGATAATGAAGAAGCTGGCGCTGAAGCCCAGGGACGAGGCCATGAGCCCCACCATCACCATGTCCGGCCCATCCCGCCGGGCCAGCAGGGTCAGACCCACCAGCAGGGCCACCAGGGCATAGGCCAGATGGCTGTAGACCGGGGTGTAGTAGAACCAGGTGGCATAGTTGGCGAGAACCTGATCCTGGGGCTCGACCCCGGCCGGGATCTTCAGGTCCTTCAGCATGTCTTCTCGGCCCGAGACCCCCACAAAGACTGGTAGGCAGAGCTCGATCTCCGGCTGGGCAAAGACCCAGCGGAAGACATCAAACCGGTGCGCCAGATAGGCCCCGGGATGGTGCAGGATCACATCGCGCCACTGGGCAGACACCACCTTGTCCGGCAACGGCCAGAGGACTTTGCCCAGGGTCTTGGACTGGGCGAAATAGTCCACGCGATCGGGGGAATAGACCCTCAGGCCCTCGGTGCGGATCACCTCCAGAGCCCGGGGCGAAGCCTTGCCAATGATGGCCAGGTCCAGGTCCGGGTCATGGGCCAGGGCACCCACAATGTCATAGTGCTGGACGACCCTGAGACCCTTGCGGCTATCCTCACCGCTGGAAGACCCCTTGGGCTGGGCAATGATCCCGATCAGGCTCGACAGGACCATCACGGCGATCAGTCCGCCTGCGCCCCAACCAAGCGCCTTGCGCCAGCCTTCGACCCGCGCGGTCCAGCCCAGGGCCAGGGCTCCCACCAGGACCGCGACAAGCCCGTTCTGCCGCATCTGGGCGGCACAGGCGAACAGGATCAGGGCACCCGCCAAGGGCAGGAGGGTCGCGCGACGGTGGCCCCAGTGGTGGGCTGCATGGGCGAGGCAGACAAAGGCTCCTATGGCCAGGTTGGCATAGGCGATGTCTTTCCAGACCACGCCCTGCCAGACCAGAACCATGGGAGAGAGCACCATGGCACCCGCCAGGATGACGGCGGCCCAGCTGGAGCGATCACGCAGGCGGACCATGGAGGCCAGGGCGGCGGTCAGGACGAGGCCGATAGCGGCGATATAGAGGCCGGTGCCGGGGACGATTTCGTCGAAGATCCCCATCAGCCAGGACTGCAGAGGCGGGGCCCAGGTCTGGCGGACGCCATGGCGGCCCTCGAAAAGCTGGACCACCGAGTCAAAGGACAGGTGGCCGGGGGCATTGGCCGCCACCATGATCAGCAGGCCGGCAAACAACACCCAGCGGAACGCCCTCTGCTCGAGGGGTTCGCTCATTCGGATGGGGGCTGGGTCTGGACTATTGGACATGGCTCATCTCCCGCAGGTCACTGGTTAGGACGCCATGGGCCCCGTGAGAAGATCAAACCTCAGCTTGCGTCCGGCCCAAATATCCCCGAAGTGCGATCGGGAGAGGAGGGCCACACCATGACTGCCGAGATCCTGTCGCGCTTTCCCAAGACGCGCCCGCCCCTGCCCGCGGCCTATCAGGCCATCTATGAGGCCCAGTACAAGGAAAACCGTGAAGGCGAGTCCACCGCCGCTTCCCTGGCCCAGAGACTGGAAAGCTGGATGCACCATCAGGTGGCCGCCGACAGCCAGGCCATGGCCAGCCGCGCCACCCTGGAGCTGGGTGCCGGCACCCTGAACCAGCTGCCCTATGAGGCGGCCGCCCAGGCCTATGACGTCGTGGAACCCTTCACCGCCCTTTTCGACGGCTCCCCCCGTCTTGAGCGGGTCCGCGATGTCTATGCCGACATTGCCGAGATCCCCGAGGATCGCCGATATGGCCGGATCATCAGCGTCGCCGTTCTGGAACACATCGCCGACCTGCCTCAGGTCCTGGCCCGCTCGGCCCGGATGCTGGAGACCGACGGTGTGTTCCGTGCGGCCATCCCCGCCGAGGGGGGCTTCCTGTGGAGGCTGGGCTGGAGCCTGACCACCGGCCTGGAATATCGCCTGCGTCACGGCCTCGACTACGGGGTCATGATGGCTCACGAGCATCTCAATACGGCAGCCGAAATCGAGGCCCTGGTCAGCGCCCTGTTCGGCGAGGTGAAGGTCCTCAGTTTCGGGATCGGTCGCCAGCTGTCGCTCTATCGGTTCATCGAGGCCCGCAAGCCCGACCTGAACCTGGCCTCTGGCTGGATCTAGGCCGCGCCGCGCTGGGTCAGGAACAGCCCTGCGAGCATCAGGCCATAGCCGGCCACCAGTTGCCAGCTCACCTGTTCCTTGAAGAAGAACCAGGCAAAGAGCGGCACCAGGGCTCCCCCCAGAATGGCCACGGGATAGGCCTGGGACAGGGGCACCCGGGTCAGGATGTAGAACCACAGAAGCGCGCTGGCCCCGTACCAGGCAAAGGCAAGCATCAGGGGATAGTTCTGGATCAGCTTGGCGATGAGGGTGCCGGACAGCTCCCCCTGGCGGATTGCGGCCCATTTGAACATGACCTGGCCAATGGGCAGGGCCACGGCAAAGCCCGCACAAAGTGCCAGGTCCTGCGGCTTCATGACTGGCTGTCCTCAAGCCTGCGGATGGTGCGCAGATAGGGATGGATCGGCCGTGAGGGCGTGTTGAGCACGTCAAAATTCAGGGCCTGGAGCAGGAACTGGACCCCGATGATCACCGGAAGGGCGGCGGCCATGACCACGCCGGCGGAGGCCGCCTGGCCCGGCAGACGGATCATCATCCAGCGCAGGGCATAGCCCAGGCCGAACAGCAGGAACATGGCCCCGAACAGAAGCTCGATGGTGGCGGCGTGGAAATCGCGGACAAAATACTGGCCCACCACCCGCTGCAGAAAGTTCTGGGCGTGTTTCAGGGCAAAGGGCCCCACGATATTGGAGATCCGGATATTGCTGACCTCGTCCCCATAGCGGGCGGGCATGGGCACATCGCGGACCACGGCCCTTAAGGTGCCGAGATGGTAGAGAAGATCCGTCTCGAAGAAGAACCGCCGCGAGACCCGCTTTTCCATCACCAGTCGGGCCACACAGGCCTCGATGGCGGTGTAGCCATTGGTCGGGTCAAAGACGTTCCAGTAGCCGGTAGAGACCTTGGCGGCGAAGGACAGAGCGGCATTTCCATAGATCCGCACCCGGGGCATGCCCGACAGGTGACTGATGGAAGTGAAGCGGTTGCCCTTGGTATAGTCGGCCTCCCCAAGCAGGATGGGGGCGATCAGCTGGGGGATATAGGCCAGGTCCATCTGGTCATCGCCGTCGACCTTGACGAAGATCCGCCCGCCGCGGCGCTCGGCCTCTGCATATCCGGCCAGGGTGGCACCGCCGACGCCCTGGTTCTCCGCAAGACGGATCACGACGACCCGGGGATCGGTGACATGGGCCTCGATGAAGTCCGCCGCCCCGTCTGGACAGGCATCATCGACGCAGACAATGCCCTCGATCCAGGCCGGAACCTTCTCGATGACCCGTAGAATAAGGTCGCGGACCTTGTAGCAGGGAATGACCATCCAGACCCCGGCATCTTCCAGCCGGGGGGTGGCAGACGCCCCCATGGGCAGGACATCGGAGGCCCTGCGCCGGGGAGGCTTTGATGGGCTATTCGTGGTCGCCATACCCCGCTCCGCTAACATGGGCCGGAATCAAAGGCGAGGGCCCCCT
>CAIYZB010000076.1 GCA_903930545.1 uncultured Alphaproteobacteria bacterium | reverse complement strand
CCCTGATGTACAAGCCTACCGAGGCACTCCAGCAGTCCTTCCTGCGGACCAAGGCCAGCGACTATGCCAGCTTCATGAAGGTGGCCGCGCTCAAGGCCAATTCGTCCAACAACACCATCTTCGCCGACTCCAAGGGCGAGATCGCCTATCTGCATCCCCAGTTCATACCCAAGCGGGATGACCGGTTCGACTATACCCGTCCGGTGGATGGGTCTGACCCCGCCACGGACTGGCAGGGTCTGCATGAGCTGGGCGAGGCCCCTCACCTGCTGTCACCGGCCAATGGCTGGATCTTCAATACCAATGACTGGCCCTGGTCAGCCGCAGGACCCTACAGCCCGCGCAAGGAGGCCTATCCCCGCTATATGGATGCGGCCGGTGAGAACCCGCGTGGTGCCCATGCGACCCTGGTCCTCAGTGCCCGCAAGGACTTCACCCTGCCCACCCTGGTGAGCGCGGCCTACGATCCCTACATGCCGGCCTTCGCCCAGCTGATCCCGGCCCTGGTCGCGGCCTGGGATGCACAGCAGGGTCCTGATGCCCTGAAAGTGCGCCTGGCCCCGGAGATCGCCAGTTTGCGGACCTGGGACTATCGCTGGGGTGAGGCCTCGACCCAGACCTCCCTGGCCGTCTTCTGGGGCGAAGCCCTCTGGGCCCAGGCGGCACCGGCGGCCAAGGCCGAGGGTATCTCGGTCTATGACTATATGGCCAGCCGGACCTCGGCCGAGCAGAAGCTCCAGGCCCTGAAGTCGGCCTCGGACCGGCTGACCCAGGACTTCGGCGCCTGGCAGACCCCCTGGGGCGAGATCAACCGCTTCCAGCGCCTGACCGGAGCCATAGTCCAGCCCTTTGATGACAGCAAACCCAGCATCCCCGTGGGCTTTGCCTCGGCCCAATGGGGGTCCCTGGCGTCCTTCGGGGCCAAGCGCTACCCCGGCACACGGCGCTATTACGGCACCAGCGGCAACAGCTTCGTGGCGGCCGTGGAGTTTGGGCCCCGGGTAAAGGCCGTGGCTGTCACCGCCGGGGGCGAGAGCGGCGATCCGGCCTCTGTGCACTTCAATGATCAGGCCCAGCGCTACAGCCGCGGGGAGCTGAGGGAGGTCTATTTCTATCCGGACCAGTTGAAGGCCCATACGGTGCGGACCTATAGCCCGGGTCGCTGAGCCTATCGGGAAATCCCGAAGTCACTGGTGAGCGTATTCCAGGTCTCCATTTCGGCCTGGGTGGTGGAGAAGGTTTCGTATTTCCAGGACTCGCGAATGTCCGACGGGGCCTGCCCGACCTCCGAACGCATGAACCGTCGGAAGCTGCTGGCATCGGCATAGCCCAGCATGGCCGCGATCTCGACCACCGGGAAACTGGTTGTGACCAGGAGCTCGATCGCCATGGCAGAGATCAGCTGGTTGCGAGGTCGCCGCCTGACCCTGGATCGGGCCAGTTCTCCCCGCATGTCCGCCGCTGCCGTGGGATCACCGGGCCGCGACAGATAGAGCTTTTCTTCGAGAGCGAGCAGGTCCTCGTCCGCGGGGGCATCCACATACTGGAAGGGCCTGCGGAACGGCAGCTTGGCCCCGTACCAGTTGAAGGCGTCCGGCAGGGTGTCGAGGATCATGGGCATGCGCCGGGGCCAGTCCAGGCAGGCTGCGGGGAAGATGAACCGCGTCTCTGCACCCGCCGTGACCGGGCAACGCACCATCGGATGCATGGCCCCCACCAAAGGATGTGAGTCCAGGGGGCTGGTCACTGCTCGCAAGGGAATGCGCCGCCCCACAAAGTGGCAATAGAGGCAGAAATAGACCACCACCATATAGTCTTCGACCAGGGCGGATCGCTGGCGGTCAGGACCGTCAAGGCTGAGGGTAATCACCGCGTCGTCGCCTTCGATCGCCAGCTGGCTCTGAACAGACGGTTTTATGGTCGCGATAAAACGACCCGCCCAGGCCAGGGCTGACCTCAGATCCTCACCCAGCATCAGGGCACGGGCATAGAGGGCCACTGTTCCAGGTTGAACCTTCGACGGCAGGAGACGCAGGGCCTCGTCCGCGGAGATCATGCCGGCGCTGGCGAGACTGGTAATGGCCTCGTGTCGGGTCAGGACCTCGCGTTCGGGGTTTATGCCCAGAGCCTTGAGGTTGTCAGACATGGACAGGCCAGCGTCATTGAGGCCCGCAAGCACCCGCGACAACCACACCGAATTATAGCTGCCTTCCACGCTCCACATCCCTGCATTGTGTTACCGTTACCGTGCTCAGGGCAAGGTGAAAACGAGGATCGATCGGGTCATCGGCAAGATGGGGGTGGCAGGTTCCTCCCCACGGGATTGGTCGCCGATCAGCGGCATTGTCCGAGGTCAGGTTCCCGTCGATAGTCCCCGACTTACCCCGACTGGACACTGGACACCCGACATGACGACTCCGCATGACGCGACCTCAACGACCAGACAGGCCCAGGACCGGGTCCTGGCCAGCCTGCCCCTGGAAACGGGCCAGGACTTCGAGGACGCGCGCCGCGGCTTTATTGACACCGTGCCGGATGCGACGGTCCTGGGAGCCCGGGGTACTCCCGTCTGGACCCTGCAGCCCTATGGCTTCCTCGATGAGGATTGCCCGCCGACGGTAAACCCAAGCCTGTGGCGACAGGCCCGGCTCAACGCCATTCACGGCCTTTTCGAGGTGACCTCCGGGATCTACCAGGTCCGCAATTTTGACATTTCCAACATCACCTTCATCGAGGGCGAGACCGGCTATCTGGTGGTCGATCCCCTGACCTCTGCCGAACCGGCCGCAGCCGCCCTGGCTCTCATGCGCAAGCACCGTGGCGACAAGCCGGTGACGGGGGTGATCTATACCCATAGCCATGTTGACCACTATGGCGGGATCCTGGGCGTCGCCTCAGAGGCAGATATCGCCGCAGGCCTGCCGATTCTGGCCCCGGAAGGCTTCCTGGAGGAGGCCGTCAGCGAGAATGTCCTGGCCGGCAATGCCATGAGCCGGCGCGCCACCTATATGTATGGCTCTCTCCTGCCCCGTGGTCCCAGGGGCCATGTGGACTCAGGCCTGGGCAAGGCGGTGTCACAGGGCCAGGTGGGTCTGGTGCCGCCGACAAAAACCATCTCCACCACCGGCACCCGTCTCACCATCGACGGAATCGAGATCGAGTTTCAGGTCACTCCCGGCACCGAGGCGCCGGCGGAGATGAACTTCTATTTCCCTCAGTTCAAGGCGCTGTGCATGGCGGAGAACTGTTCCTGCCACATGCACAATCTCTACACCCCTCGTGGGGCCCAGGTTCGCGATGCCAAGGCCTGGAGCCATTATATCCACGAAGCCATGGAGATGTTCGGAGGCCAGACGGAGGTCCTGTTTGCCAGCCACCACTGGCCCCGGTGGGGCCCGGACCGGGCAGAAGCCTTCCTGCGCAAACAGAGGGACTTGTACAAATACATCCATGACCAGACCCTGCGTCTGGCCAATCACGGCCTCACCCCCAAGGAGATCGCCGAGACCCTGGAAATGCCGCCGAGCCTGGCGGAGGAGTGGTACACAAGGGGCTATTACGGCACCCTCAGCCACAATACCAAGGCCGTCTATCAGCGCTATCTGGGCTGGTTTGACGGTAATCCGGCCAATCTGAACCCCCACCCCCCCGTCGAGGCGGGCCAACGCTATGTCGAGCTTGCAGGTGGTCCCGAGGCACTACTGGCGGCCGGTCAGAAAGCCTATGAGGCAGGGGACTATCGCTGGACGGCGGAGCTGGTGAACCACCTGGTTTTTGCCCAACCGGACAATGAGGCCGCCCGCAGCCTCCAGGCCGCGGCCCTGGAGCAGCTGGGCTATCAGGCGGAATCCGGTCCGTGGCGGGACTTCTATCTCACTGGTGCCCAGGAGCTGCGCACCCCGCGTCCGAAGTCAGCGACCCCGCGTCAGGCCGCCGCCGGACAGCTCCGCGCCCTGCCGGGGGACAAGCTCCTGGACTCCCTGTCCGTGCGGCTGAATGGCGAGAAGGCCGGGAACCTGACCCTCGCCCTGAACCTGACCTTCACCGATACCGATGAGAGGTTCCTGGTAGCGGTGGAAAACGCGGTCCTCAATCACTGGTCCGATCGGCGAGATCCCACCGGTGCTGAGGTCCGCCTGTCGCGGGCCACCCTCATCCAGCTGGTTCTGGGCGAAACAGACACCGCCAAGGCCGAGGCAGAGGGGCAGCTGGAAGGCGGGGCGCACCTCGCCCGCCTTCTCTCCGCTCTCGACCGCTTCGACTTCTGGTTCGAGATCGTCTCGCCCTGAACCTCAGGCCAGACGGGCCCTGTAGGCCTCACGGGTCGCCTTGAAGCGTTCGAAGGGAAACTTGATCGGCACGCCTTCAAGGGCGGCGGCTAGCATTTCGAGATGGGCCTCCCAGCCCGCGCAGCTGCGGGCCACGTCTTCGCCCGCCGGAATGCGAAGGGTCAGGGTCAGGGTGGTTTCCTCGACCTCGGGGGTGATTTCCCACCGGACAAGGCGATGGGGTTCACCGGGACTGGACCAGGAATATTCCAGGACCCGAAGGGACTGGTAGTCGCTGACCGGGCTGTCAATGACGATACCGCTGTCGACAAAGTCGAGCCGGGCACGCCCGCCGATATGGGCACCGATACTGCCTGGAGCCAGCCATTCCACCAGCCGCTCGGGCTCGGTGAGCGCGTTCCAGACCTTGATGGGAGGCTGGTAGAGTCGGCGGCTCAACCGCGCTTCCACATATCCGGCCTGATGAATCAGGATCCCCAGATCCTCGACAGGGATGTCTTCGATGACGGCCATCTCGCAGCCTCCGCTTTGGCTATGACCTGCCCATTTGCGCCTCCCTGCCTTCTGCGGCATTGACCTGCGTCAAGTCCTCATTTTGGGCATAACTGCTTGAAACAAATTATTATTCCCAAATTTCGACGGAGTCTTAGGCCTGCCGCGTTCAAGCTCTTACAGCCGGGGGGTCGGGAGAGTGACAATGCCAGACAATTTTTCAGACGAGATGGACTTCGGTATCGGCCCGCGTCCCCAACCGGCACGGCCCCTGGGGCCAAACCAGTCCCCCCAGGTCCAGACTGAGCCCCCGCCGGTCGCCCAGCCTCCACGCCCTGAGCCTCACACAGGCCAGACCAGGACCCTGGAATTCCGCAGCTTCGACGGCAGCGGCAACAACCTCGAGGACCCGAGCCTGAATGCAGTGGGCAGCGACTTCAGTCGCATCGGGCCGGCCCGCTTCGCCGATGGCCTGAGCACCATGGTTGAGGGCCTGCCCAATGCCAGGATGATCAGCAATGTCGTCGTGGCTGGCGACGGTGATCTGGCCAATCCTGAAGGCCTGTCGGGCATGATGTATGCCTGGGGACAGTTCATCGATCATGACCTGGACCTGACCTTCTCGGACGGCAAGACCCATATCGACATTGCCATCTCGGCGGATGATCCGGACCTCTCGGCCAGCGTCATTTCCATGACCCGGGCCATCACCGACCCTGCCACCGGTCAGGACAGCCCGGTGGCGGCAATCAACCGGGTGTCTGGATGGCTGGACGGCTCCCAGATCTATGGATCCGATGCCACGACGGCGGCGAGCCTGCGCACCTCTGATGGTCACATGAAGACTTCGGAGGGCGGCAACCTGCCCATCGAGAACGGTCACTTCGTCGGGGGCGACATCCGGGTCGAGGAAAACCCGGACCTCACCGCCCTGCAGACCCTGTTCGTTCGGGAACACAATTACCAGGTGGACCATCTGGCCGCCCTGCACCCCGACTGGTCTGGGGACCAGCTCTACAATCAGGCCAGAGCCATTGTGACCGCCGAGATG
Organism: uncultured Alphaproteobacteria bacterium; assembly: GCA_903930545.1. Classification (GTDB taxonomy): domain Bacteria; phylum Pseudomonadota; class Alphaproteobacteria; order Caulobacterales; family Caulobacteraceae; genus Phenylobacterium. The sequence goes on along the minus strand of CAIYZB010000076.1, from coordinate 396 downwards.
GTCCACATCACCTATGCCGAGTTCCTGCCCCACCTGCTGGGCACTGGGGCGATCAGCGCCTATCAGGGCTACAGGCCCAATGTGGATGCCTCCATCAGCGAGGAATTCGCCGGAGCCGCCTTCCGCTTTGGCCACTCCATCGTCTCGGCCAATCTGCAGAAGATCGGCGAACAGGGCGAGGACACCGGCCCGGCCCTGAGCCTCAAGGACGCCTTCTTCCAGTCGACCACCGGCTTTGCCGCGGATGGCGGGGCTGACGGTCTGCTGAGGCATCTGTCCGGGGACCTTTCCAATGCCCTGGACGTTCACATCGTCGAGGACCTGCGCAACTTCCTGGATGTGCCACCGGTGGCCATGGACCTGGCGGCCATCAATATCCAGCGCGGACGTGATCTG
>CAIYZB010000075.1 GCA_903930545.1 uncultured Alphaproteobacteria bacterium | reverse complement strand
TCTCTCCACGGTATCGCCGGTCCGCAGACCGAACTTCCGTATCTGTGAGGGGCTGACATAGATGTCGTCGGGACCAGGCAGATAGTTGGCTTCCGGGCTACGCAGGAAGCCGAACCCGTCCTGGACCACTTCCATGGTGCCGGAGCCGGAGATCTCGACCCCTTCCTCGGCCAGGGTCTTGAGGATCGCGAACATCATATCCTGCTTGCGCATGGAATTGGCGTTCTCGACCTCGAACTTCTCGGCAAAGGCCAGAAGATCGGCGGGAGCTTTTTCCTTCAGCTCCTGCAGGGACATCTTGGTCAGGCCCAGTTCGGCGATGGAGGCACGGATCGCCGCGCCATCATCATCATCATCCTGGGACTGGGCATCGGCAGCCACCTGGCTGTCTACCGTGGTATCGACGGCAGTGGTGTCCAGGTCGTTGGACTCGGGGGTGTTTTCGTCTTGCATATCTATACTCGTCAGGAGACCGCCCACGCGAACGCGCGGCGGCTTCGTGAAACTCTGGGGCTATGAAATCATAGCCCGGGATGTCTGGGGCCGGGACGCTGCAGCTCCGGAAAGCGCGCGTACCCGGTAAGAGGCGGGATGCAGCCCCGCAGGACCACATAACGCAGCGAGACCACATCGAGCCTGTCAGGTCAAGGCTGGCGCCCTTGGCCCTAGCGGGACCAGAACTCTGTCGTCACCGCCAGGACCATGATGATGGCGGCGATAAAGGGCAATTCGTTGGTCATCTTCCAATAGCGGGCCGTGCGCTGGTTCGTGCCGGCGGCGAAACGTTTGCGGGCCGCCCCCAGCACATGGTGCCAACCGGTCATGAAGATCACGCCGAGGAGCTTCACGACCATCCAGGGCTGCTGGAGAAAATCCCATCCCCCGCGGATCTGGGTGGCATCCACATAGATCAGGGCGAGACCAAAGAGCCAGGCCGCGATCATGGCCGGACCCATGATGATCCGGTAGAGCTTGAGCTCCATGGTCTGGAAGGTCGTATCCATTTCCGAGCCCACCGGGACAGCGGCGTGATAGGCAAAGAGCCGGGGCAGATACATCATCCCCGCCATCCAGGCGATGACGGCCAGGATGTGCAGGCCACGCAGAAGATCATAGTTCATCTTCAGGACTTCCCTCCGCCCCGACAGGGACACTTGCCGTGCTTGGCCGGACAGGACCAGTCCCCGAAGGGACCCAGGGCCTTGTCCGAACCCAGAGCCCCCGTCACAGCCTGACTGAGCGCACCGATGAAGGCTGGCCGGATACCAAGGGCCGGTGCCCTGAGATAGGGCGCGCAACCCGCTTCATGGGCCAGTTCGCCATATTCGTGGTCCAGTTCCACCAGGGTCTCGATATGTTCAGAGACAAAGGCGATGGGGGTAATCAGCAGCCCCTTGCCCTCGGCACCTGCCCGCCGGATCTCGTCATCCGTCGAGGGCTGAAGCCATTTCATCGGCCCGACCCGGCTCTGATAGCTGACCTTCCAGTCGGTGAGCTCGGGAAGCCGTGCTGCTACCGCAGCGGCCGTCGCCTCGATCTGGGCCTGATAGGGATCTCCCCCGTCGACGATCTTCTGGGGCAGACCATGGGCCGAAAACAGCAGCCGGACATTGGCCGGTGATCCTGCCGCCTTCCAGGTCTCCGCCAGGCTGTCGGCATGGGCCTGGATCAGGCCCTCCGCCCTGGGATAGCAGCAGACCGTATGGACCCGGCCCGGGCCCTTGTAATGGGCTTGCCAGTCCTTGAGGGACGAGCCGGTCGTGGTGGTGGAAAAATGCGGATAGAGCGGCAGAAGCACGATCTCGTCCGGACTGAAGGCCGCAACCTCCTTCGCCGTCTCTTCGGCAAAGGGCTTCCAGTAGCGCATGGCGATGAAGACCCGGGCCTCATGACCCGCCGCCTTGAGTTCGGCTTCCAGGGCTGAAGCCTGTTTGCGGGTTTCCGGCAGCAGGGGTGAGCCACCTCCCATCAGGGCATAATTGGCCTGGGCCGGCTTTTCCCGACGGGTAGAGATGAACCGCGCCAGGGGGCCTCTCAGAAACCCCGGGAGGGAGATGATGGCCGGGTCCCTGAACAGGTTTTCCAGAAAAGGCTGGACGGCATCCGGACCATCCGGCCCACCGAGATTGAACAGAACGACGGCGAGCCTGGAACCGCTCATCGCCCGGTCACCCGGCGAATGGTGCGTTCAATATGCTCGATCGGGGTATCGGGCAGGACCCCGTGGCCGAGATTGAAGATATAGGGCCCACCGTTCCACTGCTCGATCAGCTGATCCACCCGGGCATCCAGGGGCGCACCCCCGGCCCTCAGCAGCAGATTGTCCAGGGCCCCCTGAATGGTCTTGCCGCCAGCCTGGATCTCCTGGCCAAGACGGGCTGTGGCCTGGGTATCCAGAGCCACGCAATTGACAGGCACCTTCTGGGCATAGGTCGCGACCTGGGCACCAGCCCCCCGGGGGAAGCCGATGAAAGGGGTGTCGATCCCGGCCGCACGCACCTGTTCGATGATCCGGGTATGGGGACCGATGACGATGCGTTCAAAGACATCCTCAGCCAGCTGCTCGGCCCAGCTTTCGAAAAGCTTCAGGACCTGAGCACCGGACTTCGCCTGCATGATCAGATAGCGGGCGGTGGAATCCACCAGGATATCCAGAAGCCGGTCCAGCTTGTCGGGATGCTGATAGGCATAGGTCCGGGCCCCTGACCGGTCAGACCCACGGCCCTCGATCATATAGGTGGCCACGGTCCAGGGGGCACCAGCAAAGCCGATAAGAGCCCGGTCGGGTTCCAGCTCGGCGCGAACCCGGCTCAGGGTTTCGCCAATATCACTCAGACGTCCTGTGGAGGCCTCGATCTCGTCGGCCAGCCTGTCGAGGTCCGGGAGGGCACCGAGCCTCGGACCTTCCCCGGCCTCGAACCAGACCTCCTGGCCCAGGGCCCTAGGGATCAGCAGGATGTCAGCAAAGACGATGGCCGCATCCAGGGGAAAGCGACGCATGGGCTGAAGGGTCGCCTCCGCTGCCATCTCCGGATTGTGGCAAAAGGCGATGAAATCGGGGGCCCTGGTCCTCAGCTCGCGGTACTCAGGCAAGGAACGGCCCGCCTGGCGCATGAACCAGACCGGGGGACGATCCAGGGTCTCGCCAGCGAGGGCACGAAGAAGTCGGGGTTTTGAACCGTCGGTCATGACGTCCTTAAACAGGCTCTGGCTTCTGGGCTCAAGGCCTCCCGAACCGGCAAGCCTTCCTTCTGTAAAACAGACTTGAAGGTATTTTTTGGCGGTAGCGGAAGAGGCAGGGAGAAGGGTGGAAAACCCGAAGGGCCTTTTGACCATCCTTGCTGACCTCACAGAACATACAGAGACCAGTGTCTGGAGCTCAGCCGCGGCTGTGAGTTGCGGGGAAAGTCCTTAACCTCTCGTTAACCCTTAAGGATTTGTTAAGGTTTACGCGGATGCCTCCGTGGAGGGCCGAAACCCTTCCCACCGGTTGAAATTTGCCTCGTCCACGGCCACTCAATGGCGATAGATCGGGGACAGAAACCCCTAAACCAGCCTAAAACATCCCCGCTATTCTTCTGGCTCGCTGCGATGGGGCAAACATCCCAAAGCGGTCGAGCTTCGTTAACCGCCTATCGACTCAATCATCCCCAGGAATTTTTCACAGCCTCCATGCCGACCACTGCGCGCTTCGCGACCTATTTCCACGTTCACCTGGTCTCCGATTCCACCGGCGAGACCCTGAACGCCATGGCGCGGGCCGTCTGTGCCCGGTTCGAGAATGTCCTGCCCATCGAACACATCTATGCCCTGGTCCGCTCACCGCGACAGCTGGAGCGGGCCCTGGCTGATATCGAAGACGCCCCCGGCGTCGTCATCCACACCATTGTCGATGATACCCTCCGCGCCATGCTGGAAGACGGCTGCCGCAAGCTGGACATGCCCTGTATCGCCGCCCTTGATCCCCTGGTCTCGGCCATGCTGCGCTATCTGGGTGTGCCCCTGACCCGTAGGGTCGGCGTCCAGCACGCCATGGACAATGACTATTTCAACCGGATGGACGCCCTGAACTATGCCATCGGCCATGATGATGGCCAGGGCAACCAGGACCTCGACCAGGCCGATGTTGTTCTGGTGGGGGTGTCACGCACCTCCAAGACCCCGACCTGCATCTATCTGGCCCATCGCGGGGTCCGGGCCGCCAATGTGCCCCTGGTTCCAGGCCGTCCCATACCTGACAAGCTCTTCGAGCTGAAAAATGCTCTCATCGTTGGCCTGACCATTTCCCCCGACCGCCTGATCCAGATCCGACGTAACCGGCTCCTCAGCCTGAAGGAGGACCGGGAATCCAGCTATATCGATACCGACGCGGTGCGCGACGAAACCGTCCAGGCGCGGCGGCTCTATGAACGCCAGGGCTGGCCGGTAATCGATGTCACCCGCCGCTCGGTGGAGGAAACCGCTGCCCAGGTCATGAACCTGCTGCATGGCGGTCACGGACAGATCGAGGTCTGAGATGGCGGTAATCCTGGCTTCAAAGAGCGCAGCGCGCCGTGCCGTACTGACCGGGGCGGGGATTGATTTCGAAGTCCACATCTCCGGGGTCGATGAGGATATCCTGAAGGACCGGTTGCTGGGCGAGGGCGCCAGTGTCAGCCAGATCGCCGAGGCCCTGGCCGAACAGAAGGCCCTGAAGATCTCGCAATCCACGCCCGGTCTGGTGATCGGGGCTGACCAGACCCTGGATTTCCAGGGCCGGCTCTATGACAAGGCCGAGACCCTTGTGGCCGCCCGGGAACGTCTGCAACACCTAAGAGGTCAGACCCATCATCTGCACTCCGCGGTCGTTGTCGCTATGGACGGTCAGGTGATCTGGCGTGAGGTCGCTACCTCCAGCCTGACTATGCGCGACTTCAGCGACGCCTTTCTGGACGGCTATCTGCAGTCAGAGGGCGCAGAAGCCCTCGGTTCCGTCGGCTGCTATCGTCTCGAAGGCCCCGGCGCCCAGCTGTTTTCAAAAATCGAAGGCGACTATTTCGCCATATTGGGCCTGCCCCTTCTGGGCCTGCTCGAGCTGCTCCGCGCCCATGGGGAGGTCCCGGCATGACCATAACCGGCTCAACCCCCGTGGCCGGCGTCGTCGGCTGGCCCATCACCCATTCCCTCAGTCCCTTGCTTCATAATGCCTGGCTGGCAGAGGCTGGCTTGCCAGGGGTCTATGTGGCCATGGGGATCGATCCGGCCCGCTTCCCGGCCTTTATCGAGTCCCTCCGTGGCGGCACCCTCAAGGGGCTGAATGTCACCCTGCCCTACAAGGGCCAGGCCCTGATCGCCGCCCATAGGGCCAGCCGTAGGGCCAATCTGGCCGGAGCCGCCAATCTCCTGGTCTTCCAGCCGGACGGCACCATCTTTGCCGACAATACCGATGGTGAAGGCCTGATGGCCGCCTTTGCCGATCAGGCCCCCGGCTTCGACCCCGCCGCCGGACCCGCCGTGATCCTCGGGGCCGGCGGTGCCGCCCGCGGTGCCGCCGTCGCCTTTCTGGAAGCCGGGGCAGAGGTCCGGGTCGTCAACCGGACCCTGTCCAAGGCCCGGGAACTGGCCGACGAGCTGGGATGCCTGGCCTATGGCCTGGACCAGGCGGCAGACGCGTTCACGGACGCCAATGCCCTGGTCAATGCCACCTCTGCCGCCCTTGGCGGTGCCGTTCTGGACGTGCCCCTGGCCGCCACCCCCAAAACCACCGTGGTGATGGACATGGTCTACAAGCCCCTGATGACCCCATTCCTTCTGGAGGCTCAGACCCTGGGTCGCCGCACCGTAGATGGCCTCGGTATGCTGATCGGTCAGGCCAAACCCTCATTCACCGCCTTTTTCGGGACGGAGCCCCCGGAGACCGTCGATGTCCGGGCCCTGGCCCTCAAGACCCTGGAGCCCTGAATGTTGATGCTTGGTCTCACCGGGTCCATCGGCATGGGCAAGTCCACAACGGCCGCCATGTTCCGCGAGGCTGGCCTGCCGGTCTATGACGCCGACGCTGCCGTGGCCGAGATCTATGTCCAGGGCGGGGCCGCCGTCGAACCCCTGGAGGCCGCCTTTCCGGGCGTGACCCGGGACGGAGCTGTGGACCGCGAAGCCCTGAGACAGGCCGTCCTGGGCAATGACGAGGCCATGGCGCGGCTGAATGCTATTGTTCATCCCCTGATCGGCCAGAGCCGCATCCGCTTCTTTGCAGAGGCCCAAGCATCCGGTGCCGACATGGTGGTTCTGGATATTCCCCTCCTCTACGAAACCGGCGGCCAGGCCAATATGGATGCAGTGGTGGTAGTCTCTGCCCCGGCAGACCAGCAGAGGGAACGGGTTCTGGCCCGCCCCGGAATGACCCCCGAACGCCTTGACGACATCCTTCGCCGCCAACTGCCCGACGCCGAAAAGCGCGCACGGGCCGACTTCGTCATTGAAACGGGTCGCGGGCTTGAGGCCGCCCGCCAGCAGGTGGACGAGGTCATCGCCGTTATGCGTGATCCAGAGCGCCGGCCCGTCTCCCCCCGGCAAGCCAAGGACAGTTGAAGGCCCCGCCAAACCGCGCCACTAGAAGGTCATGGCCCGCGAAATTGTCCTCGATACGGAAACCACCGGTTTTGAGCCCCATCTGGGCCACCGCCTGGTGGAAATCGCCTGTCTCGAGATCGAGGACTTCCTGCCCACGGGCAACAGCTTCCACGTCTATATCGACCCCGAACGGGACATGCCGCCTGAGGCCGAGAGGGTCCACGGCCTGTCCGCCGCCTTTCTGAAGGGCAAGCCGAAATTTGCCGATGCCGGGGTATCGGGTGCCTTTCTCGACTTTGTCGGCGACGCGCCCCTGATCGCCCACAATGCCGGGTTCGACCGCAATTTTCTGAATCACGAGCTTCAGACCGTGGGTCTGGAAATCCTGCCGGAGCCCCGCTGGATCGATACCCTGGCCATGGCGCGGCTGCGGTTTCCCGGCATGCACAATTCCCTCGATGCCCTGTGCAAGCGCTTCAAGATCTCGCTGTCGGAACGGGAAAAGCACGGCGCCCTCGTGGACGCCCGTCTGTTGGCAGCGGTCTATCTGGAACTGAAGGGCGGGCGCGAGCGCAAGTTCGAACTGACCACAGCGGTGGCGGAAGCGGCGGCAGAAGCCCGCGCCACATCAGGGGCCTATGGCCCCAGGCCGCGACCCCTTGTGAGCCGGGCGACAGAAGAAGAGCGCGCCCGGCACGCCGCCTTCATCCGCGATGGGGTGAAGAACGACGCGCTCTGGGCACCCTTCGGGCTCTAGGCGTTGCCGACGGTCTCGCCGACCTGGGCCTGAGCCTTGCGGGCCGCATAGACCGCCGCGAAATCGATGGGATCGATGAGGAAGGGCGGATAGCCGCCTTCCGAGGTCACATCGGCGATGATCCGGCGGGCAAAGGGGAAGAGGAAGCGCGGGCACTCCACCAGCAGAACCGGCTCCAGCTCTTCCGGGGGCACGCCCTCGATGGCGAAGACACCGCCATAGAGCAGCTCCACATGGAAAACCGGGCCGTCTTCGCGGGTGGCGCGGGCAGACAGCTTCAGTTCCACCTCGAAAAGACCGTCATCGCGGCCCTTGGCATTCATCTCCACACCCATGTCGATCTGGGGGGCGATGGCAGCGGCCGTAGCCCTCAGGCTCTCCGGCGCACGGGGGTTTTCGAAGGAGAGGTCCCGGATGAACTGGGCCAGAATTCGGATGCCGGGTTCAACCAGGCTGTCGGGGGTGGCCTCGGGAGCCGCGGGGATATCGGTCATGAAAGGCAAATTCCGTAAGCGAGGGACGTCATTCACGCCCTGTTTGTCGCGGGCGCTGCTATCATGCGGACCAGACCCATGCAACGGAACCCCTGTCATCGGGGCTCTGTCGTCCTATATTGAGCCTGTGCACCGCATGCGAGCAGACCATTGCAAGTTCTAGAGCTGATCATTTTCGCCGGCCTCGCGGCCATCGTCCTCTACCAGCTCTATTCGGTGCTGGGCCGCCGGGTTGGCCGCCAGCCCGGGGATGATCCGACTCCGGACCTGGCCAGGAACCTACCGGTTCGCGACGAACCCGATGCGCCCCTTGAGGATGACGGTATCCAGCTGACCGGCCTTGCGGCCCTGCGCTCCCTGGATCCGGGCTTCGATCTCACCCGTTTCCTCGGCGGTGCCCGCAGCGCCTATGAGATGGTGGTCAAGGCCTTTGCTGCTGGCGATCGCGAGACCCTGAAGAAGCTGCTCTCCACTGAGGTCATGGCCAGTTTCGAAAGCGGCATCGCTGCCCGCGAAGCCGACGGAAGCACAGACGAAGTCGAATTTCTCCAGGCCCCCCGGGCCGATATGGAAAAGGCCGATGTTGTGGGCGACACCGCCCGGATCACCGTGCGCTTCCTGGCCGAGTTCCGCAGCCGTTCCAAGGGCCCTGAAGGCGAGGCGGTCGATGACCGCCGTACCGCCGAGCTCTGGACCTTCGAGCGCAACCTCAAAAGCCGCGACCCCAACTGGACGCTGGTTCACGTCGACGCAGCGGAGGCCTGACCTTGCGGCGGCTCTCGGCGGCCCTTATCGCCGCAATGGGGCTGCTTGCGGCCTGTGCGACACCGCGGCCGGGCCCCGTGGTTACACCTTCTCCCAAACCCCCCATCGCCGTTCCAGAGGCGAGCCAGCTGGTGCCGGAGTCCTGGGCCGATCTGCCGGGCTGGGACCAGGATGATCATCTGTCCGCCCTCCAGGCCTTCCGCACGGGCTGCTCGGTCGCCCGAGACCTGGAGCTGGCCATCATCTGCCAGTCGGCCCGATCGGCGGAAATTTCCGACACGGCCATGGCCCGGCGGTTCTTTGAACAGAATTTCCAGCCCATGAGGGTTGGGGGCGAAGGCGTGCTCACGGCCTATTTCGCGCCGGAATATCCCGCCCGTCAGACCCGCGACACGGAGTTCTCCGCTCCGGTCCGACCGCGACCCGCCGATCTGGTGACCAGCGGCACCGGCGGTCGTGACGCCCAGCGCCGCGGCCCTGATGGAACCCTTTCCCCCTATCCTGACCGCGCCGCCATCGAGGCCGGCTCCAGTGACCAGGTTCTTGCCTGGATGCGACCAGAGGACCTGTTCTTCCTTCAGATCCAGGGCTCTGGTGTCCTGACCCTGGAAGATGGACGCAGGATGAAGGCGCTCTTTGCCGCCACCAATGGCCGACCCTTTTCCGGCATTGCGAACCCCATGCGCGATAAGGGCCTGCTGGCGGCAAACAATACATCTGGTGAGGCGATCCGGTCCTGGCTGGCCACCCATCGCGGCCCGGAAGCCGACGCGGTCATGCAGATCAATGCCCGCTATGTCTTTTTCAGCCTGGTTCCCGATGACGGCCGCCCCCCCGTGGGCGCAGCGGGCATACCCCTGCCGGGGGGTCGGGCCATTGCGGTGGATTCCTCCCGCCACAGGCTAGGGGAGCTTATCTATATCGAAGGGGAAGCACCGATCCTGAGCGGGGCCTTTCCGAGCTATCGCCGGCTGGTCATGGCCCTGGATGTCGGCGGGGCCATCAAGGGCGAGGTCCGGGCGGACCTCTATCTGGGTCAGGGGGCCGCAGCCGGGGCCGAGGCGGGCCGGGTGCGCCATGTCCTGAAGATGCATCGCCTGGTGCCCATTACGGGAACCGGCAAGTGAGACGCCCCATCCGGCCTGAGGAACAGAAGCTGTGGTCGATGATTGCCGCCACGGTCCACCCCATGCCGGGACGCAAGTCGATTGCGCCGCCACCACCGCCGCAGCAGGGCAGGGTCCAGGACCCCGCCGCCCGTCTGCCGATTTCGGAAATCCCGCCGCCGGCTCGTCCGGCCCATTCCTGGCTGGGTCCTGAAGGGATCGAGCCTCGGCGCAAGCACCGGATCGCCCGGGAGCGGGACCCCATTGGCGCCCGGATCGACCTGCATGGCTACGACCAGGACCGGGCGCGGCCCGCCCTGGATGCCTTCGTTCGCCGCGCTTGGGATGAAGGCTATCGGGCGGTCCTTGTGGTCACCGGCAAGGGGGCCCGGGGCGAAGGGGTCCTGCGCCGCCGCACCCCCGAGTGGCTGGCCGATCCTGCGCTGAAGGATATTGTCGCCGGGATCTCCGAGGCGCATCGTCGCCATGGTGGAGAAGGGGCCCTTTATGTGGCCCTCAAACGCAAGACCCGCAGCTGAACCGGACCCGGACCATGGCCAATCCCATTACCCTTCGTCTGTCCCACGATCTTGGCATTGCCGGCGCCCGCGCCCGCATCGAGGGCGGGCTGACCAAGCTCACCGAGATGATGGGGGACAAGGCCAAGGTCGAGAGCCACTGGGAGGGGGATAATCTCCTGCTCTCTGGTGCCGCCATGGGCCAGACCATCGGCGCGAAGCTGGAGGTCCTGGCCGATGAGGTCCGGTTGCAGCTCACCCTACCGCCCCTGCTGGGATTGATGGCGGGCAAGCTGACCAGCCGGATCGAGAAGGAAGGCCAGCTCCTGCTCGAGAAAAAGTAGGTGATCCCTCGCCTCGTCCTTGCCCTGGTGTTTCTGGCCGGTCCGGCCATGGCTGGGCCTGTGGGGGAGATGCATCAGCGCGATACCCTGCGCGATGCGGCCATGGCCCCCCTGGAAGACCTGAATCTGAAACAGAAGGCGATCCCGGAAGTCCTGCTCCAGGCCGTGACCGATCCCTATGATGTGGAAGGCCTTGAGCGCTGCGAGGCCGTGGCCAGGGAGATCGGTCGCCTGGATGCGGCCCTGGGCCCCGATCTCGACGAGGCCCCGCCCCCGGATGATCGATCACGGCTCAAGAAGGTCGGGGCCGCCGTGCGTGATGCCGGGATTGCCGAGGTCAGGAACCAGACCACCGATGCCCTGCCCTTCAGGGGCTGGGTGCGACGCCTGACCGGCGCAGCCCGCCACGACAAGAAGGTCCAGGCGGCGATCCGGGCCGGCGAAATCCGCCGGGGCTATCTCAAGGGCCATGGCATGACCAAGAACTGCGCCCCGCCTGCAGCCCCGTCCTGGTTTGTGCCCAAACCCCCGGAACCCGCAGGCTTCAGCCTCTCAGGCCTGTGGTCGGCGATTGTCGCCTTTGTCCGGAACCTGTTTGGGCTCTAGGGGGCGTGGCCTCGCCAGGCCTTTTCCTCAAGCCCGGACCGACCTTCCCGGCTTTCCAGCCAGGAGGCCACATCGTCCAGGCTGACCCCGGCGGCGGCGAGCAGGACCAGCCAGTGATAGATGAGGTCTGCGCTTTCGGCGGCCAGACCGTCCTTGTCCCTCTGGACGGCGGCAATCACCACCTCGACGGATTCTTCCCCCAGCTTCTTGGCGGCCCGCTCCACGCCCTGGGACAGGAGCTGGGCCGTATAGGAGCTCTCCGGGTCCGCAGTCTTGCGGGACTCGATGGTCTTGGCCAGGCGCGCCAGTGTGGTGGAAAAGCGGCTCATCGCTCAGGCCTCCGTCAGTCGGACCGGAATACCGGCCCCTGCCATGGCGGTCTTGACCTCCGATATGGAGACCTCGCCAAAGTGAAAGATCGAGGCGGCCAGGACCGCATCGGCCCGACCCTCGATCACCGCGTCGACCATATGCCGGGCAGAGCCTGCGCCGCCAGAGGCGATCACCGGCACATGAACCGCCCCGGTGACAGCCCGCAGCAGCTCCAGGTCATAGCCGATCTTGGCCCCGTCCCGGTCCATGGAGGTGAGCAGGATCTCCCCGGCACCCCTGGCCACGACCTCGGCGGCATAGTCCACGACATTGAGGCCCGTGGAGGTGCGGCCCCCATAGGTGAAGACTTCCCAGTGGCCATCGGCCTGGCGCTTGGCATCAATGGCCACCACCACCGCCTGGGAGCCAAAGGCATCGGCACAGGCGCTGATCAGGTCGCGGTTCTCCACCGCTGCGGTGTTGACGCTGATCTTGTCGGCCCCGGCCAGGAGCAGACGTCGGGCGTCCTCCACCCGACGGATCCCGCCCCCGACGGACAGGGGCATGAAACAGACATCCGCCGTCCGGGCGATGACATCGAGAATGGCACCCCGGCGTTCATGGCTGGCGGTGATGTCCAGGAACATCAGCTCGTCGGCCCCCGCGGCGTCATAGGCCCGGGCCTGTTCCACTGGATCGCCGGCATCACGCAGGGCGACGAAGTTGACGCCCTTGACCACGCGCCCGTCCTTGACGTCGAGACAGGGAATGACGCGGACCTTCAGCATCAGGCGGCGATCTCCAGGGCCTCGGCGGGGATGATAGCACCGTTGTAAAGGGCGCGGCCCAGGACGGCGCCGGCAATGGGCACCCCCTTGTGGGCCTTGAGCCGGACAATGTCCTCGACACTGGCCAGGCCACCTGCGGCGATCACCGGAATGGCCACGGCATCGGCAATGGCCCCGAAGGCCTCGACATTGAAGCCCATGACGGTGCCGTCACGGTCGATATCGGTGATGATCAGGGCTCCCACCCCGGCATCCTCGAAGCGTTTGGCCACGGTGACCGCATCCAGGTCGCTGGATTCCGTCCAGCCCTGGGTGGCGACCTTGCCGCCCCGGACATCGACGGAGACGGCGATCTGTTCCGGCCATTCCCGGGCAGCGGCCTTGACGATCTCCGGATCGGTCACGGCCACAGTGCCCAGGATGACCCGGGAGATCCCGGCCTCGATCCAGCGCTCAACGTCCTTCAGGCTGCGGATCCCGCCCCCAAGCTGAACCGGCACCGAGACCGAGGCGAGGATGGCCTCGACGGCGGCCTCATTGACGGCCCGTCCCTCGACGGCGCCATTGAGGTCCACCACATGAATCCAGTGAAAGCCCGAGGCCGCAAAGCGTGAGGCCTGGTCGGCCGGGGAATTGTTGAAAACCGTGGCCTTGCTCAGGTCTCCCTGGAGTACGCGTACGCACTGGCCATCCTTAAGATCGATCGCAGGATAGAGGATCAAGGCCGCCACTCCAGGAAACGCGCCAGAAGGGCAAGCCCGGCGCTCTGTGATTTTTCAGGATGAAACTGGACCCCCGCCACATTGCCCCGGGCCACGGCGGCCGGGAACCGGCCTCCATGATCCACCAGAGCGGCCACATCCGCAGGCCTGTCCGCAAACAGGGCAAAGGAGTGAGTGAAATACATGGGGGCGTTGCCAATGGCGGTGATCATGTCCGGGCCGGCCAGATCGCTCAGGGTATTCCAGCCCATGTGGGGGATCTTGGCCTGAGGGGTGGCAGGCTCGACCTTGCGAACCTCGCCATCGATCCAGCCCAGGCCAGGGGTGGCCCCGAATTCGAGCCCCCGGGTGGCCAGAAGCTGCATGCCGACACAGATGCCGAGAAAAGGCACGCCACGTCCCTGAACGGCCGAGGTCAGGGCTTCAATGATCCCGTCACGGGCCTCAAGGGCCTGCATGCAGGCCGCAAAGGCCCCTACGCCGGGCAGGACAATACGATCGGCCTGGGCGACCAGGTCCGGATCATGGGTGACAACGATGCTGGCCTGGCCGTCCGCAGCGCGGATCAGGGCCTTTTCGGCCGAGCGAAGGTTGCCCGACCCATAGTCGATCAGGGCGACGCTCTGCATTCATGCAATCCTAGAGCACGCCCTTGGTCGAAGGGGCCTGACCATGGGTCTTGGGGTCCAGTTCCACAGCCTGGCGCAGGGCCCGGGCCAGGGCCTTGAACCCGCTTTCGGCGATGTGGTGGGAGTTGTCGCCATAGAGGGTCTCAAGATGGATGCAGGCCCCGGAATTCATGGCAAAGGCCTGGTGGAACTCCTTGAACAGCTCGGTGTCCATCGCCCCGATCTTCGGGGTCTTGAAGGCGACCTTCCAGACCAGATAGGCGCGATTGGACAGGTCGATGGCGCAGCGGGTCAGGGTCTCGTCCATGGGGACATAGGCATGGCCGAACCGGCGGATGCCCTTGAAACCGTCCAGGGCCTCAAAGACCGCCTGGCCCAGGACGATGCCTGTATCCTCCACCGTGTGGTGGAAATCGATATGCAGGTCGCCCTTGGCGCGGAGATGGAGGTCAAACCCGCCGTGCCGGGCAAAGGCATCCAGCATGTGATCGAGAAAGCCGATCCCGGTCTCCACATCCGCCTGACCCGTTCCGTCCAGATCGATCCGGGCAGTGATCTGGGTCTCGCGGGTATTGCGCACGATCTCTGCGGTGCGGGCCATGTCCTCAGATCCCTTTCGAAGCCGCCAGGTCCTTCAGCGAGACCATGGGGCGGGGGCCATAGTGCGAAATCACCTCGGCCGCCGCCATGGAGCCGAGACGGCCGCAGACTTCCAGGGACCGGCCCTGGGCCAGACCGAACATGAAGCCCGCAGCATACTGGTCGCCAGCACCGGTGGTATCGACGACCTGATCCACAGGATAGGCCGGAATGGTGACCGTCTCGTCACCCCGGACAATGACCGATCCCCGAGACCCGCAGGTCACCGCGGCCAGCTTCACCTGACTGCGGATCTGGTTCACCGCAGCGTCGAAATCATCGGTCTCGAACAGGGCGGTGATCTCGCTCTCATTGGCAAAGACCAGGTCCACCTGACTTTCCATAAAGCCCAGCAGGGCCCCACGATGGCGTTCCACCACGAAACTGTCCGACAGGGTGATGCCCAGCATGCGCCCGGCCCCCCGGGCCAGACCGGCAGCCTTGGCAAAGGCGCGGCGTGCCGGCTCGGCGTCGAACAGATAGCCTTCGAGATAGACGATCTTGGCCGCCTCGATGATGGCCGGATTGATGTCGTCGGCCGTGAACTCAACCGATGCCCCGAGGAAGGTGCACATGGTGCGCTCGCCGTCCGGGGTCACATTGATCAGGGACCGCGCCGTGGCAGGACCACCGATCAGGGGAGCGGTATCAAAGTGGGCGCCGATGGCGCGCATGTCGTGGGCAAAGACATCGCCCAGCTGATCCTTGGCCACCTTGCCGAGATAGGCCGCGCGGCCGCCAAGGGAGGCGACACCGGCAATGGTATTGCCGGCCGAGCCGCCAGAAGTCTCGACCCCGGGGGCCATGGTGGCATAGAGGGCCGCGCTGCGGGCCTCGTCCACCAGCATCATGGCGCCCTTGTCCAGACCATGGGTGGCCAGGAAGGCGTCATCGGCCTGGGCGATCACATCGACGATCGCATTGCCGATCGCGGCCACATCATAGAGTTCGGACATGTCAGGGTTCCGTGGGAACGTCGGGGCGGTGACTACAGCCAAACCCCTTCCGGGGCAACGTAAGCCTAGGCGGCTATGGCGGCGACCGTCACCCGGACCAGATGATCCAGCCGTTCCCGATAGACATCGGGGCTGACAGCCTGACCCTCTTCATACTTGGCACCCCGCGCCCCGCTGAGCAGGGCCGCAACAATTTGAGCGACCGTGAGCCCGGATCGGCCCAGGTCACTGGCCCCGGCGACAACCGATTGGTCTATGGCCCCGGCCAGACGGTCGGCAAAATCCGTTTCCAGCCGGGCCGCGAGGTCGCCGCCGACCGACTGGCGGGTGGCCGACAGCTCCGACAGGTGATCAGAGGCCCCGTAACGGACATGGAAGACGCCGTAGACCGCCTCCAGCATGGCCAGAAGCTGGGACAGCAGGGATCCGCCCGCCGCTGAAATGGCGTCGCACCGGGCCATGGCCGCCTCGGCATTACGGCTCTGCATGGCGCGGAACAGGGCCACCTTGCCGTCGAAATAGAGATAGAGGGTCCCCTTGGCCACGCCGGCGCGGCGGGCGACATCATCCATGGACGTGCGGCGATAGCCGAACTGGGCAAATAGCTGCTCGGCTGCATCCAGAATGGCATCCCGCCGGACGAGCTGTTCCTGAAGGGGCTCGGA
This sequence comes from uncultured Alphaproteobacteria bacterium, assembly GCA_903930545.1. Classification (GTDB taxonomy): domain Bacteria; phylum Pseudomonadota; class Alphaproteobacteria; order Caulobacterales; family Caulobacteraceae; genus Phenylobacterium. Next base: position 1,981 of record CAIYZB010000075.1, on the reverse strand, counting down.
CATGACCCCCTAATGCCGCCCGACGGGCTTGACATCAAGGCCAGATCGAACGAAATGACCAAATCAACCTTTTCGGTCATTCAGTTCATGCGAGGCACAGAATGAAGACGCGTCAACTCGGGGCCAAGGGCCCGACGGTTTCTGAAATGGGCCTGGGCTGCATGTCCATGAGCCCGGTCTACGGCCAGAGCCTCGATGAGCCAGAGGCCGTTGCCACCCTGGAACTGGCCCTGGAGCTCGGCATCAATTTCTGGGACACCGCCGACATTTACGGGCCCCACCACAACGAAACCCTGATCGGCAATGTTCTCAAGGGGCGCCGGGACAAGGTCTTCCTGGCTACCAAGTTCGGCATTGCCATGAAGAACGGGGCCGTCGGTGTGAATGGCGAGCCGGACTATGTGCGCACAGCCATTGAGGGCAGCCTGCAGCGTCTGCAGACCGACCATGTGGACCTCTATTATCTCCACCGCGTGGACCGTGACACGCCCATCGAGGAGACGGTCGGGGCCATGGCCGAGCTGGTGAAGGCCGGCAAGGTCCGCCATCTGGGCCTGTCGGAAGTCAGCCCCGAGACCCTGGAGAGGGCCTGCAAGGTTCACCCCATCACAGCCGTCCAGAGCGAATACTCCCTTTGGACCCGCGATCCGGAGGACGGGATCCTTGCGGCCTGCGAACGTCTGGGTGTCGGCTTTGTGCCCTATAGCCCCCTCGGGCGCGGCTTCCTGACCGGCGAGATCAAGAGCCCGGAGGACTTCGATGCCAATGACTGGCGTCGCACCAATCCCCGTTTCCAGGGGGAGGCCTTTGCTGCCAATCTGGCCCTGGTGACCAAGGTCCAGGACCTGGCCAAGGCCAAGGGTGTGACCCCTTCCCAGCTGGCCCTGGCCTGGGTCATGGCCAAGGGCGAGTACATCGTCCCGATCCCCGGCACCCGCCGTCGGAAGTATCTTCAGGACAATGCCGGAGCCGCCTCGGTGACCCTCAGCGCTGCTGACCTGGCCGAGATCGATGCCGCCTTCCCGCAGGGGGTCTCTGTCGGTGCCCGCTATGGCGGCTCCATGGCCGGCGCCCTGAACGGCTGAGATTGCAAATCATCAGGGTCTGGCTCAGCCTGAGGGCATGAAACAGATCCTGATTGCCCTTTCGGCTGTGGCCCTCATGGGGGCTGCACCCTCCTCCTGGCGGACCCCAGATCCGGACTCCCTTCTGGTCATCGAGACCAGCAAGGGCCGGATCGTGGTGGAGATGCGCCCGGATCTCGCCCCCAATGCCGTGGCCCGGATCAAGCTCCTGGCCCGGGAAGGGGTCTATGACGGCCTGCTCTTTCACCGGGTGATCGACAATTTCGTCGACCAGACCGGCAATCCCAACAACCGCGATGGCGGGACCTCGGACCATCCGGACCTGGCCCCGGAGTTCACCTTCCGCGCCCCCCTGGATGCCACGGTGATCCGCCGGGCCAGTGATGGTGCCGAGGGCTTCATCGGAGCCACCCCCTATGGTGGGGTCTCTGATCTGGAAGCTTCCCGCACGCCGGACCTGGGGCGACGGTCATGGGGGGCCTATTGCCCCGGCGTGGCGGGGATGGGCCGGCAAGCCGCCGAGAACACCGCCAATTCAGAGCTCTTCTTCATGCGCGCGGCGGCCCGGCGCCTGGACCGGGACTATACGGTCTGGGGCACGGCCATCGATGGCCTGGATGTCATCCGCGCCGTGGCCGTGGGTGAGCCCCCGGCCGAGCCGGACCGGATGATCACGGTGCGTGTGGCTTCAGATCTCCCTGCCCCAGAGCGCCCGACCCTGCAGATCATGGATGAGCACAGCGGTGAATTCGCCGCTCTTGTGGCCAAGGCGCGCAAGGCGCACGGGGCCGATTTCACGGTCTGTGATGTCCAGGTGCCGGTGCGAGCAACCAAGATCGAGGCGGTGGAGGTGAAGCCAGCACCGGTGAAAGCCAAGCCCCCAGCCCCCAAGGCCG
>CAIYZB010000074.1 GCA_903930545.1 uncultured Alphaproteobacteria bacterium | reverse complement strand
TCCCGCCGCCACCTCCTCCTGGCCACCCCGGCCCTTGCCCTGCCCGCAACGGCCTGGGCCCGGAGCCCTGACGCCCTGCTGGGAGAATTCGGCACGGCGGCAGATCCCCTGGTGATCTTCGAGCGCGACGGGACCTTGATGGTCATGGGCCAGGGCCTGACGCCCACGGGCCTGATTCCCCTGAAGGGAGGCCAGTTCCGGGCCGGGGCCGAAGGTCCGCTCCTGACCCCGGGTCGCCATGCCGTGCGCCTGGGCGAGAGTGTCCTGAAACGCCACGATTTCGGGGCCGAGGTAGAGGCAACCATCCACCGCGCGGTGCGGGCTAATCCTGAGGCGCTCAGGGCCGCCGCCCTGGCCGCCACCCCGCCGGTGGAGGCCACACCTCGACGGGCCTCGGACCTGGTGGAGATCACCGCTCTCGACCCGACGATCCGGCTCGATATCCGTTATGCCGGGTCCAACAATTTCATGGGCATACCCATCTATGAGCGGGCCGCCGCCTGGCTGCAGCGCCCGGCCGCAGAGGCCCTGGCCCGGGTCCAGGCGGCCCTTAAATCCAAGGGTTATGGCCTCCTGATCCACGACGCCTACCGCCCCTGGTTTGCCACCTGGATGTTCTGGGAAGCGACCCCGGAGGCCAGCCACGAATTTGTTGCCGATCCGGCCAGGGGCTCGCGGCACAATCGCGGCTGTGCGGTAGACCTGACCCTGGTGGATCTGGCCAGCGGCAAGCCCGTGACCATGCCCGGCCGCTATGACGAGATGTCGCCCCGGTCCTATGGCACCTATCTGGGGGGCACGACCCGTCAGCGACACTTGAGGGACCTGCTTGCGCGCCACATGACCGCAGAGGGCTTCGAGGTCCTGCCCGAGGAATGGTGGCATTTCGACTATCGTGACTGGTCCGAATACGGGATCGGGCAGTCAACCTTCACTCAATTGGCCGAAACAAGGTAGAAGCCTCTTTAGCCCGTGCCGGGGCGGAGGGATTTTGCCACCATGACCGATCAAGCGGACGAAACCCCGATCCAGCGGGCCCTGCGCCTGAAGAAGGCCGCCATCGAGGCGAAACCCAAGCCCCCCCGCGGCGGACGCTTCCAGCGTGAGCAGGCCGCAGCGGCCGCGTCCTCGTCCAAATCCACCCCCTGGATGAAAAAGTGATGTCGAACTCTGCCCTCACCGGACCCCGCAGGGGCCTGCTGGCTGCCGGCCTCATGGCCCTTGGCATCGGGATGCTGCCCCGCACTGCGGGTGCCGCGGCTCCCCTCCTGCCGGCCGGCCAGAAGGCCACGCCCCAGACCCTGCCACCCCTGCCCTTTGCCCCCACGGCCCTGGATCCGGTGATCTCGGAAAAGACCTTCAGCTTCCATCATGGCAAGCATCACAAGGCCTATTTCGACAACCTGGCCAAGCTGGTGGCAGGCACGCCGGAAGCGACCCAGACCCTGGAGGAAATCATCCTGGCCTCGGCCACGGACCCGGCCCGCAAAGGTGTGTTCAACAATGCCGCCCAGGCCTGGAACCACAATTTCTACTGGTCCAGCCTGAGCCCGGAAGCCCAGACCCCGACCGGCCCCCTGGCCGCCGCAATCGCCCGGGACTTCGGCAGTTTCGAGACCCTGAAGACCCAGCTGGCTGCCGTCTGCGTTGCCCAGTTCGCCAGTGGCTGGGGCTGGCTGGTCCATGACAATGGCAAGCTGAAACTGGTCTCCACCAGCAATGCCGACATTCCCTTCCTCCACGGCCAGACCCCGCTTCTGACCATCGATGTCTGGGAGCACGCCTATTATCTCGACGCCCAGAACCGCCGCGCCGACTACGTCAAGGGCGTGGTGGAGAGCCACCTGAACTGGCGTTTTGCCGAGCTGAACTTCGCCGGCTGAAGCCAGCCGCCGGACCCGGAAGGGGTCCGGCCAGCCGCAGCCTCAGGCATAGCTTTCGGTCATGGCGGAATAGGCCAGGGTGCGCAGGTCCCGTCTCAGGGTCAGGCGCGCTTCGGTCCCGATCACCTGGGTCATGAAGACCACCGCCAGGTCCTCCTTGGGGTCGATCCAGAAGGCGGTGGAGGCCGCACCACCCCAGAAGAATTCCCCAAGCGTGCCCGGCATGCGCCCGGCCCCGACATCGGTCTTGACCCCGCAGGCAATGGAGAAGCCGAAACCGGCATAGCTGGTCTCGCTGAAACTGCCGGCCGGGGCCATGTCAAGCAGTTCGCGCCCGCCTTCCAGCAGGTTGAGACTGAACATTTCCACGGTCTTGGGGCTGAGGATCTGGACCCCGTCCAGGGTCCCCTTGCCCAGCATCATCTGGCAAAAACGCATATAGTCGCGCGCGGTGGAAACCAGACCGCCACCACCGGATTCCAGATGAGGCGGAGCGGCATAGGTGCTGGCCAGGGCATCGTCCTGCAGGCGCAGCTTGCCGCCGGGGCCGGGCATGTAGCAGCTGGCAAAGCGGTCGAGCTTCTCCGGCGGACACCAGAAGGCGGTGTCGGTCATGCCCAGGGGCTCGAACAGCCGGGTGCGCAGGAACTCGCCAAAGGTCTGGCCGGAGAGTTTCTGGACCAGATAGCCCATGACATCCATGGCCACGGAATAGTTCCAGGCCGTGCCGGGGGAGAACTCCAGGGGCAGTTTCGACAGCTGCTCCACCATGGTGTCCAGGCCGCCTTCGGTGGTCGCATCAGCGACCTTCTGTTTGCGGTAGGCGGCATCGACGCTGGTGCGGTTGAGGAAGCCATAGGTCAGGCCTGCCGTATGGGTAACCAGGTCGATCACCTTCATCCGCCGCTCGGGCCGGGTGGTGAGGAACTGGGGCGGGGCATTGGGCACCACCTGGGCCAGGCCCGTGGCATAGACCCCAAGGTCTTTCCAGGACGGGATGTGGGTGTGAACATCATCGTCCAGACCCAGATAGCCCTCTTCCACCAGCATCATCAGGGCGACCCCGGTGATGGGCTTGGACATGGAATAGATCCGGAAGATGGCGTCCTCGCGCATGGGCAGGCCGCGCTCCAGATCCATGTGGCCGGCCATGCCCTGATGGGCCAGCTGGCCCTTGCGATAGATCAGGGTCTGGATGCCCGGCAGCATGCCGCTGTCGACATAGCGCCGCGCCATGACCTCATCGAGCCTTGCCAGACGGGCAGACGACAGCCCCACGGTTTCCGGTTTCATCCCTGATCCTCCCTTGGATTTTTCCGCGGCAGTTAGGGTCAGGTCGACGGAGCTTGTCAAACGACCCCTAGCCAGGACGGAGCCGCGTCACCATAGTTAACGGCACACGATGATCCTTCGGGGGGAGGAAAATGCTGAATCTGTTCGAACTCGCTGCCTTGATTCTGGGCGTGACGGCTGCGGCCAGCTGGATCAATGCCAATACCGTGAAGCTGCCTGTAGCCGTGGGCCTGATGGTGGTGGGCCTTGGCTTTACAGGCGTGGCCCTGGGAATCGACCAGATCATGCCCGCCTGGGGGGTCGCCTCTGCCTTCAAGGACCTGCAGGCGCAGATCAATTATCCCGACCTCGTCCTGAACTTCATGCTGGCCTATCTGCTCTTCGCCGGGGCCCTGAACGTCAATCTGGGAGCCCTGGCCAGACGGGGCTGGGCAGCGGGAATCCTGGCCATTGTCGGGACCGCAATCACTGCCGTCCTGGCCGCCGCCGGGTTCTGGGGGGTCTGCCATCTCCTGGGCTATGACATGCCCGTGACCTGGGCCCTGGTCTTCGGGGCTCTGATCAGCCCCACCGACCCCATCGCCGTCCTGGCCATGACCCGGCGCACGGATCTGGAAC
>CAIYZB010000073.1 GCA_903930545.1 uncultured Alphaproteobacteria bacterium | reverse complement strand
GAGGGCGTGACCATGGCCAGCCAGGCCCTGACCCAGCTGATCGGGGTGGTGACGGTAGTGGTCTGGAGCGGCATTGCCAGCCTGATCCTCATCGAGATCGTCAAGCGCACCACCGGGCTTCGGGCCAAGGATGAAGCCATCGAGGAAGGCCTTGATCTCTCGGCCCACGGCGAACGGGCTTATCACCCATAAGCGATCTGATCAGGCCAGGGGCCCGAAGGCCTGATCCAGCTCGGCCTGGGTCAGGTCCGCGATCTCGATCATCTTCAGTCGGGAAGTCTCACCGGAGACAATGTCGATCCGGCTCTTGGGGCGTTTCAGAGCCTTGGAGAGAAAGGCGATTACGGCGGCATTGGCCGCGCCATCGCTGGGCGGGGCCGAGACCCTCAGTTTCAGATAGGGCCGGCCGGTGGGATCCAGGGCCCAGCCGTCTGCGCCATCGCGTCCGCCCTTGGGGGTGACCCGGACAGCAAAGCGCATGGCACTCAGACCAGGGTGGCGCCGATCAGGGCCCGTTCGATGCCGGGCAGCAGGATGTCCTTCACCCCCATCAGGACCAGGATGGCCAGGACCGGGCTGATATCCACACCGCCCAGGGGCGGGATGATCCGCTGGAAGGGACGCAGGACCGGACGGGTGACCGCATCCAGGAACCGCAGCAGGCTGTTGGCGAAGCGGTTGTAGACATTGATCACATCAAAGGCGACCAGCCAGGACAGGATGGCGTTGATCATGATGCAGATGAAGATGAACTGGAGCACGCCGCCCAGAACAAAGAACACGAATTGAATCGCGGAGGTCGCCATGGCCATTTCCGTTGAAAGAACAGGCCCTGTATCGACTGCCCCGTCGCCCCTGACAAGCGCCGGCGCTCCCGGGCCCCAAGGCGGCTTGACAGAGCGCCCGCGAAAACGCTTATTCCGCGCCTCCTGGGGCCGTAGCTCAGATGGTAGAGCGCCTCGTTCGCAATGAGGAGGTCAGGGGTTCGATTCCCCTCGGCTCCACCAGGAGATTTTCCGCAGATTGCATCCTGACTGGCTGTCATGGCACGGGTCTTGTTAGAAGACGGCGCTATTGTGCGCGTTTCTGGATACCCGACCCCATGCAGGATCCTGCCCATCTCCGGATCATTTCCCGCCTGTCCATGGACTATGTCGTGTCCATCTATAGTGCGATCCTGCGGGGCAGTGACCATGACCCCCTCGATGCCCTGCTGCTGTCCACCGTGGCAGTGGCCAATGTCGCCCACTTGAATGCCGACCCGGAACTGTCGCGAACCTATGGCGAGATGGACCAGCCAGAACCCGCGGCCATCAAGCGACCCATCAGCCGCAATGCCGTGGCCCTGTCCCTGGGCCTGTCCTACGAAACGGCCCGGCGCCGGATCCAGAAACTGATCGAGGAAGGGGCCCTGATCGAGGTGCCCGGCGGGCTGATTGGCGCCAACGAGACCACCCGGCCGGAGATGGTCAAGGTGATGGCCGAGCAGAACGCCACCCTGCTGAGGCGCCTGGTGCGAAGCCTCAGGGACGCAGGCGTCGACATTTAGGCAACACCCGCTCATTTTGAGTAAGGGGTGACTCGTCAGGCAAGTTTGCACTGTTACAGTGCAACCCATATCCGGCGCTGCCTTAACTCATGCGGGATATACAGGAGGTCCGGACACGACTTGGGGGAGTCGTCCCGGCGGGGACCGGTGCGGTGGCCAGGCGGCCCTGCACCGGTCGCCTCTTTGCTTCGCAGCCATAGCCAAGCCGACTGATCAGTCCTATCCAGAGACTCGAAGGGTTTGGGGGGACCGGCGCGCAGATGGTGTTCAGCTCCATCATCTTCATCTTCTATTTCCTGCCGGTTTTCCTGCTGGGCTATGTCCTCACAGGCTGGCGGACCGGTGTGCTGCTGGCCGGCAGTGTCGCCTTCTATGTCTGGGGGGAGGGGGCCTGGATCGGGCTCCTCCTGGCCCTGATCGGCCTGAACCATGCCGCGGCCATAGCCATGGACCGTGCGCCCTCGGAGCATTGGCGGCGCATCCTCCTCATAGGGACGGTGAGCCTGGACCTCGCCATACTGGGGGCCTTCAAGTACGCCGGATTCCTGGCCGAGAGCCTGAACCTTGTCCTGCCAGGGGACCCGGTGCCCGTGGCCCACCTGCGCATGCCCCTGGGCATCTCCTTCTTCACCTTCCAGCTGGTCAGCTATCTGGTGGATGTGGCCCGACGCACCACCCCGGTGGAGACCCGTCTTGACAGGTTCGCGGCCTATATCCTGATGTTCCCTCACCTGATCGCCGGGCCCATCGTCCGCTATGCGGATCTGAGAGCCGAGATGGCGGCCGATCGCCGGGCCAGCGGCCATACGGGGCTGGGCTTCCAGTATTTCATCATCGGCCTTTGCCAGAAGGTTCTGGTGGCCAATAGCCTTGCACCCCTCGCGGACCAGGCCTTTGGTCTGTCGCCGGGTCAGCTGAGCGCCCCGGCCGCCTGGCTCGGTCTGGTGGCCTATAGCCTGCAGATCTATTTCGATTTCTGCGGCTATTCCAACATGGCCATCGGCCTGGCCTTCATGCTGGGCTTCACCTTCCCGAAGAACTTCGACCACCCCTATGCCTCAAGGTCCCTGACCGAGTTCTGGCGGCGCTGGCACATGTCCCTGTCGGCCTGGTTTCGCGACTATGTCTATATTCCCCTGGGTGGGAACCGGGCCGGTCAGATCAAAACCATCCGTAATCTGATGATTGTCTTTTTCCTGACCGGCCTTTGGCACGGGGCGGCCTGGACCTTTGTGATCTGGGGCCTGTTCCATGGCAGTTTCCTGATGCTGGAGCGGTTTGGACTGGGCCGGGTTCTGGAGCGTCTGCCCAGGGGTGTGGAGCATGTCTATGCTCTGGGTGTGGTCATGCTGGGCTGGGTCTTCTTCCGGGCCGATAGCCTGCCTGCGGCCCTGGCCTATCTGCAGGCCCTGGTCCGTCCGGGCACCCTGGGCGTAGACATGGCGGTCCTGCTCGATGCCCAGGGCCTCATGGCCCTGACGGCGGGCACGGTCCTCGCCTTTCCCGTCCTTCCGGCCCTTATGCGTCGCCTGGGTGCGCCCCTGGCCGCAGCCCCTTCGGATCTTGCGCCCCATCTCGATACCCGGGCTGTGCCGGTACTGCCGGTCCCCGTCCTGGCCCTGGGCTTTGTGCTGAGCATCGCCCTCCTGGCCAGTTCGAGCCTCAACCCCTTCCTCTATTTCAGGTTCTGAGCCGTGGTGAACCCCCGACACTGGACCTGGCTGATCGGCACCATCACGGCCCTTATGGTCGTGGCCCTGTTCCTGCCCGCACGCCTGCCGCAACCCGAACTTCAGGAGAACCGCCTTCTGGCCGAGGCCCCGGATCCCCTGTCGGCTCCCGGCGCGCTGCCCCGGTTCCGTGAACAGACCGATGCCTGGGTGGCAGACCGGTTTCCTCCCAGGGCCTGGCTGATTGCCGGACTGAACGGTTTGCGGCTTCATCTGGGTGCCAGCGGTTCTCCGCGGGTCATTGTCGGACGCGATCAGTGGCTCTTCTATGATGATGGGAGCCATCTGGGGGCGGCGCGTGGCGTAAATGCCCTGACGTCCACCAGACAGGCCGACTGGCTGTCCCATCTGGCGGGCCGTGTCGAGGCCACCCCCTATCTGGTCCTGGTGCCGCCCACCAAGGAGATCCTCTATCCGGAATTTGGCCCCGCCTGGTTCGAAGGTCCGTCACCGGAAAGGCCCTCGGCCCGACTCATGGCCCTGTCAGACAAGGTGGTGCCCGGCCATGTCTTGGCCCTCACATCCGACCTCGCGGACCTGAAGGCTCAAGGGGTTGATGTCTTCAGCCGTCATGACACCCATTGGACCGGGGATGGAGCCTATGGCGGCTATGTGGTCCTCATGACCCGGCTCCAGGCCATGGGTCTTGCCGAGGGCCCGCGGCCCCTGAGCGATTTCAAGATCTCCCGTGCCCGCCACAAGCCCCGGGATCTGGCCCTGATGCTGGGGGTCGCGGGCTTCGTGACGATCCGCTATCGCGATTATGTCGATCCGGTGGCCCGCGCTCATCTGCGGGTTAGCCACATTTCCCCCGACCGGGACTGGACGGGGGATCAGGTGGTGGAGACGGGACAGGCGGGCAAGCCGGTCCTGCTCCTGACCCGAGACTCCTTTTCCAATGCTCTGCTGCCCTTTCTCTACAGCCACTTCAGCCGCATCATCCTGACCCACATCGATCACGGATCCTGGCGTGGTGATCTGATTGCGGCCTATCGACCCGATGTCGTGGTGCTTGAGGTCCAGGAAGCGGGTCTGATCCATGTCATGGCTGACGGCCCGGCCCCGTCTGATGTCCTCCGGACACGGATCGCCGCCCTGGTGGGTGCCGGGCTTGACCAGAGACTGACGCCGTTCAACCCGGACATTCTGCTTCAGGCCCGCCCCGCGCGTGGCTGCAATATCGAACGGGGCGTGCTAGAATCCACGGGGCTGGAGGTCTCCGGCTGGATCTCTGACCAGACGGACAGGGTCGAGCCCGGGGCTGGATTCGTGGTTCTGTCCGGCAGCGGTGGAAACTGGGGTCTGCCCATAACCATTGCGGGCGAAAGACCGGACGTGGCCACCTATACCGGTAAGCCCGCCTCACGCCTCAGCGGCTTTTCAGTATGGGCCGATGCCGGCGGACTGCCCGAGGGGTCCTACCGGCTCACCGTCCTGAGGAAGGCGCAACAAGGCTGGATTTCCTGCCAGGCCCCAAACCCGCTGATCCGTTGAAGCCGGGCCCGCGGGGGCCTATGCTGGACTACGATCATGGCCCCCAACCTGCTGTCTCGACTGTTTCGCAAGCCCGCACCCGCGGCTGCGCCGTCTGCGGCCGGTCGGCTGGTCTATGCCGTGGGAGACGTCCACGGCCACAACCCCACCCTTCACGCCCTGCTGGATATCATCCGGACCGATCTGGCCGCCCAGCCCCATGACCGGAAACCATTGCTGATCTTCCTCGGCGACTATGTGGATCGCGGGCCGGACTCGGCAGGGGTGATCCAGACCGTTCTGGACCTGATGGCAGAGGGCACCTTCGAGGTCAGGGCCCTGAAGGGCAATCACGAGGAAGCCCTCTTGGACTTCCTGTCAGACCCCGCCTTCGGGGCGACCTGGTCAGACTATGGCGGCAATACCACCCTGGCCTCATATGGGGTCCAGCCCCCCGTGAGCCGAACCGATGTCGAGGCCTGGATCGCCGCCCGCGACGCCTTTGCCCGGGCCTTGCCGCAAGATCACCTGGCCCTGCTCAACCGGCTGGAACTGATGGTGGAACTGGGGGACTTTGCCTTTGTCCATGCCGGGGTGCGCCCGGGGGTCAGCCTGGCAAACCAGACCGAGCGGGATCTGCTCTGGATCCGCCAGGAATTCCTGCAGGCCACAGGCCGGTTCGAAAAGCTCATCGTCCATGGCCACACCCCCATGGAGGAACCCCAGATTTCCTCGATCCGCATGGGACTGGACACCGGGGTCTATGCCACCGGCATCCTCACCGCCGCCCGGATCGATGACCGGGGATACAAGATCCTGCAGGCCCGCCGCCCGAGCTAGTGGGCATCGTCCCAGTTGGCCGCAGCCCGGGCTTCCACCACCAGGGGCACGGACATGGCTACAGCGGGCTCAGCCGCGCCCTCCATGATCCTGCGGGCCACGGTGATCAGGGTCTCGGCCTCGGCCTCGGGGCATTCAAAGACCAGTTCGTCGTGAACCTGAAGCAGGATGCGGGCCGAGAGCCCCGCCTGGGTCAGGGCTGCGGGCATACGGATCATGGCCCGGCGCATAACATCGGCCGCCGCCCCCTGGATCGGGGCATTGATGGCGGCGCGATCGCCAAAGGCCCGCTCAGCCTGGGACTTTGAATTGACCGCCGGGATGTTCACCTTCCGACCAAAGATGGTGGAGACGAACCCCTGGGCCCGGGCCAGTTGCTTGGTGCGGTCCATATAGTCGCGGATTCCGGGGAAGCGCTCGAAATAGGCCTTGATATAGGCCCCGGCCTCTTCCTGGGGGATGGACAGCTGGTTGGCCAGGCCAAAGGCCGAGATGCCATAGACGATGCCGAAATTGATCGCCTTTGCCCGGCGCCGCGTCTCGGCGGGCATGCCCTCGATGGGCACGCCGAACATTTCAGAAGCCGTAGCCGCGTGAATGTCGTGACCGTCCAGGAAGGCCTTCTTCAATTGCGGGATGTCGCCGATATGGGCCAGGAGGCGCAGCTCGATCTGGCTGTAATCGGCGCTGATCAGGACCTGGCCGGGCCCGGCCACAAAGGCCTTGCGGATCTTGCGACCCTCTTCCGTCCGTACAGGGATGTTCTGCAGGTTGGGGTCATTGGACGACAGGCGCCCCGTAGAGGTCGAGGCCAGGGCATAGGAGGTATGGACCCGGCCTGTGCGGGGCGAGATGGCGGCGGCAAGGGCGTCGGTATAGGTGCCCTTCAGCTTGGACAGCTGGCGCCAGTCCAGCAGGACCCGGGGCAGGGCGTGACCCTGACCGGCCAGCTCCTCCAGCATGGAGGCATCGGTGGAGGCCGCCCCCGTGGCGGTCATTCGGCCCGAGGCCAGGCCCATCTCGCCATAGAGGACCTCGCCTACCTGTTTTGGTGAGCCCAGATTGAAGGGCCGGCCTGCCAGCTTGTGGGCTTCGATCTCGAACTCTCCCATGCGGACGGAAAAGTCGTTGGACAACTGGCGCAGGCGGTCGGGATCCACCCGGATACCATTGCATTCCATCTGGGCCAGGACCGCCGGCAGGGGCCGTTCCAGGGTCTCATAGACCGTGCTCAGCCCTTCCTTCTGCAGGCGGGGCTTGAGCAGGTTGTAGAGTCTCAAGGTCACATCGGCGTCTTCCGCCGCATAGGCGGTGGCCGGTTCCAGGGGCACGTGGCGGAAGCTCTTCTGGGCCTTGCCGGTGCCGGTGACCTGCTTGAAGGGAATGGGAGTGTGGTCGAGCCAGAGCTTGGACAGCTCGTCCATGCCGTGACCGTGTAGCCCGCCCTCCAGGACATAGCTGATCAGCATGGTGTCCTCGATGGGCCCCACCTGGACCCCATAGCGGGACATTACGGCCATGTCGTATTTGGCGTTCTGGGCCACTTTCAGGACGGACGGGTCCTCCAACATGGGCTTCAGGGCCGCAATGGCCTGGTCCATGGGGATCTGGCTGATGTCCACGGGCGCTTCCAGGGCCAGACCATCCTCCGGCTCATGGCCCAGGGGGATGTAGCAGGCCTTGTTGGGGGCCACGGCCAGGGAGACCCCGACCAGCAGGGAATTGGCCGAGGACAGGCTGTCGGTCTCGGTATCGAAGGCCACGGTGCCCGCCGCCCGGGCCATGTCCACCCAGGCCTGGAGCCGGGTCAGATCACGGACACATTCATAGGCCGTGGTGTCGACGGCCGCCGTCTCCGTGGCTGCTGTGGGCTGGGGTGCCCGGGGGATGGACGCCACAGGCACGGTAGGCGCCGCGCCGGGATGGCCCACCGTGCTGACCCGCTTGGCCAGGGTGCGGAACTCCATCTCCTCCAGAAAAGCCGAGAGCAGGGCCGGGTCCGGGTCATCCACCACAAGCTCGGACAGCGGCAGGGGCAGGGGGGTATTGCAGTCCAGCCTCACCAGTTCCCGCGACAGGCGGATCTGGTCGGCGAACTCGATCAGGGTCTGGCGGCGTTTTTCCTGTTTGACCTCGCCGGCCCGGGCCAGGACGCTGTCCAGATCGCCATATTCATTGATCAGCAGGGCGGCGGTCTTGACCCCGATCCCGGGCGCGCCGGGCACATTGTCGACGCTGTCGCCGCACAGGGCCTGGACATCCACCACCTTGTCCGGGGTCACGCCGAACTTCTCGAAGACCTGGTCGGGCCCGATCTTCACATTCTTCATGGTGTCCAGCATGGAGACCCGGTCCCCCACCAGCTGCATCAGGTCCTTGTCGGAGGAGACAATGACCACCTCCCCGCCCTCGTCGCGGACCTTGGTGGCGTAGGCGGCGATCAGGTCGTCGGCCTCGTAATTGGGCAGCTCGATGGCCGGAATGCCGAAGGCCCGGGTCGCGTCCCGCATCAGGGGGAACTGGGGGATCAGGTCCTCGGGCGCCGGGGGACGGTGAGCCTTGTACTGGTCAAAGAGATCATTGCGGAAGGTCTTGCCGGAATGGTCGAAGATCACGGCCAGATGGGTCGGGGCATCCGGCTGGGACTTCATCTCCAGCAGCAGGCGCCAGAGCATGTTGCAGAAGCCGGAAATCGCCCCGATGGGCAGGCCATCGGACTTCCGCGTCAGGGGCGGCAGGGCGTGATAGGCGCGGAAGATGAAGCCGGACCCGTCAACCAGATAGAGCCGCACGGGCGGGCCATCCTGGGTCAGATCACGGGCGGGGGATTCTGTGGTCTCGGTCATGACCGCAGGATAGGCGGACCAGGGGGTGGTGGTCACCCCAGAGTTTGCGAACCTTAGTGAGCCGCACCCGCCTCATAGACGCCGGGGCCGCCATGCTCGCCCTTGCCGTGGCTCAGCTCGAAGCGGCGGTCGCAATAGGGACATTCCACCGAGCCGGATTCCCCGATCTGCAGCCAGACCCTGGGATGGCCCAACGCTCCGCCGACTCCGTCACATGCGATGCGGGCCGAATGGACCTGGATCACCTCGGCCGGGGGGCTGGCGGGGGCCTCGACGGGGGCGGACTTGGCAGCGGCTTTACGGGCCATGGGGTCGTCTCCTGACGCGAACGCTTGGCGCGGCGAACGCGGACGCCTAGGTATGCGACACTGGCTTTGCCCGTCAATTGTACCCATCGGATTCGGACCGCCGCATGACCCTTCCCGACTATGCCATCGAGGCCGAAAATCTGGTCAAGACCTATCCGGCGACCAAGACGACTCCGGAAATGAAGGCCATCAAGGGCATCGACCTGAAGATCCCCAGGGGGTCGATCTTCGGCCTGCTGGGCCCCAATGGCGCGGGCAAGTCCACCTTCATCAATATCCTGGCGGGCCTGACCAAGAAGACCTCCGGCACGGTGCGGATCTGGGGTCGCGACATTGACGAACGGCCCCGGGATGCCCGGGCCGCCATCGGCGTGGTTCCGCAGGAAATCGCCGCCGACCCCTTCTTCACGCCGAAGGAAAGCCTGGAGGTCCAGGCCGGCATGTATGGGGTGCCCAAGTCCGAGCGCCGGACCATGGAACTGCTCACCGCCCTGGGTCTCGGCGACAAGGCCGATGCCTATGTCCGCCAGCTGTCCGGGGGCATGAAGCGTCGCCTGATGGTGGCCAAGGCCATGACCCACAATCCCCCGGTCCTGATTCTCGACGAACCCACCGCCGGGGTGGATGTCGAACTGCGCCGCCAGCTCTGGGCCTATGTGGTTGAGCTGAACCGCAAGGGCGTGACCATTGTGCTCACCACCCACTATCTGGAAGAGGCTCAGGAGCTCTGCGACCAGATCGCCATCGTCAACAAGGGCCAGGTGGTGGCCTGCGAGCCCACAGCCCAGCTCCTGACCCGGCTGGATACCCGCAATGTGGTGGTCACCCCGGAAGAGCCTCTGCAGGCCGCCCCGGAGCTGGCGGGCTTCGAGACCCGGCTGCGTAATGGCGGGGCCTTTGCCGTGAGCTACAAGACCGGCCAGTCCAGTGTCGAACAGGTCCTGGCCGCCGTCCGGGCCCAGGGCCTGCACATCAAGGACATCTCCACCGAAGATCCGAACCTGGAAGACGTCTTCGTCTCCTTGACCTCGGCCTAGGGCTTCAGGACCTTCGGGGTCGGTCCGAACCGGAAGACCCCGGTCAGGAACAGGGCGGCGATCCGTCTCAGCCCCGGCGCCTGGGCCAGGGGCGCGAAAAGCCATGCCCGGATCAGGGGGCCGATCCAGCCCTTCGATTGGAACAGGGGTGTCAAAGCCCGGGACGCCAGCTGATAGGGCGCGGTCTGGAGCCTGCGCGCCAGCTGATAGCCAAAGAGCTGGGGAGGCGTCTCGATACGCTCCGCAAGCTCCACCGCATCGATCAAACCGAGATTGGCCCCCTGTCCCAGTTGGGGGCTGGTGCCATGGGCGGCATCCCCGATCAGGACAAAGGCACCGTTCGACCAGGTGCCCACCGACACGTCGCGATAGGTGGCCGGGGCAAACTGAGCCCAGCTGGTGAACTGGCTGAAAATGGGCTCGCCCTCTGGCCAAAGGCCGATCAGGCGTTTGCGCCAGACAGTGATGTCCGAGGCCAGCAGGGCCTCGATCTCCGCCCTTGGTGTGGACCAGAAGACACTGACCTGATTGCCCTCACCGTCCGGGCCTGTCCCGATGGGCAGGATGCCGGTCATCATGCTAGCGGCTTCATAGCGCTGGGACAGGGTCCCGGCGAACCGGCCATCGGGGTCGGTGGCATTGGCCCAGACAGCCCCCCAGGGATAGAGCGGGGCCCTCGCCCGGGGACGGACCCGGGCCCTCAGGGTGGAGGCCGAGCCATCCGCCACCACCACCAGATCATAGGGGCCATGGGCACCGCCGGCCTCATCATGCAGGACCGGATCATTGAGCCGGTCGAAGCTGACAATCCTGGCGTGGGTGCGGATCTCTATCCCGGCGGCCAGAACGGCGCGGTGCAGGATGCCGAACAGGCTTGCGCGGTGGATACCCACCCCAGTGGCACCCGGCCGCCAGCTGTCATAGGCCATGGCCATAAGGCGTCGCCCGGCCAGGTCCTGGCCCTCAAGGCGGCTTACGGAAGCCCCCAGCTCTCGGGCCTCATCTTCCAGTCCCAGGGCGCGCAGGGCGGCCAGGCCCGAAGGCTGCAGAAGGAGACCCGACCCCACGGGCCGGGCCACATCAAAGGCTTCGAGAATCGTCACCGAATGCCCCCGGCGCGTCAGCGCCAGGGCGGCGGCCATTCCGGCCACCCCGCATCCTGTGACCGCAACTCTCAGGGACTAGAGCCCGTCGAACAGGGCGGTGGAGAGGTAGCGTTCGGCGAAGCTGGGGATGATGGCCACCACCTGCTGGCCGGCGAATTCGTCCCGGGAGGCGACGTCGAAGGCCGCGGTGAGGGCCGCACCCGAGGAGATGCCCACGGGAATGCCTTCTTCCTTGGCGACCCGGCGAGCCATGGCGAAGCTGTCCTCATTGGAGACCTGGATGATCTCGTCGATCACCCCGCGATCGAGGATGGAGGGCACAAAGCCGGCCCCGATGCCCTGGATCTTGTGAGGGGCCGGCTGGCCACCGGACAGGACCGGGGAGGCCGAGGGTTCCACGGCAAACATCTTAAGGTCCGCATTCTTGGCCTTCAGGGCCTGACCGATGCCGGTGATGGT
Source organism: uncultured Alphaproteobacteria bacterium (assembly GCA_903930545.1). Lineage (GTDB taxonomy): Bacteria > Pseudomonadota > Alphaproteobacteria > Caulobacterales > Caulobacteraceae > Phenylobacterium. The sequence goes on along the minus strand of CAIYZB010000073.1, from coordinate 2,428 downwards.
GCCGCCGGTGCCGACGCCCGAGACCACAGCGGCAACCTTGCCGTCCGTGTCGTTCCAGATTTCTTCGGCCGTCGAGACCTTGTGGACAAGGGGATTGGCAGCATTGTCGAACTGCTGGGGCATGACGGCGCCGGGGGTGGCATCGACGATTTCCCGGGCCCGGGCCACGGCCCCGGCCATGCCGCGCTCGGCAGGGGTCAGTTCAAGCTTGGCCCCAAGCAGCAGCAGCATCTTGCGCCGTTCGATGGACATGGACTCGGGCATGACCAGGATGATCCGATAGCCCTTGGCCGCGGCGACAAAGGCCAGGGCAATGCCGGTATTGCCGCTGGTGGGCTCAACGATCAGGCCACCGGGCTGCAGGATGCCTTCGGTCTCCATCCACTCGATCATGGAGGCCCCGATCCGGTCCTTTACGGACGCCAGGGGATTGAAGAATTCCAGCTTGGCGAGCACCTCGCCTTTGGGCTTCAGGGCCGCCGTCAGATGGGGCAGGCGCACCAGGGGGGTGTCGCCGACCAGATCGACGATGGAGTCATAGATCTTGCCGCGTCCGGAACGCTTGAAGCGGGCGGCATCATAGGCGGACTTCGCCATGGGGAGATCTCCAATAGAATAGCTTGATGCCAGCCTAGACACTGAAGGCGGGTTTGGCACCTGACGTTTGCTGAGGGTCGGGGGGAGGAAAACTCAGGGCCAGAGGTTCCAGAAGGGTCTGGCTCAGCCAGCTCACCACCGGCACTGCCACCCCATCCCCCACGACCTGAAAGCCTGCCGTCGCCCCCCTGGGCAGGTCGTAGCTGTCGGGCAGACCCATGAGGCGCGCCCCTTCCCGAGGGGTCATGAGGCGGGTGCGGATCTGGCCCTTGCCCATGACCAACAGGATCTGGCGCGAAGAGCCGCCCTTTGGGGTTCGCAGACAGCCGGCCAGACCATCGAACCGTGCCTCGGCCCTCTGGCCATGGCCGGGGCGGGTACGGCGATAAAGGGTGGCTACGCTTTGTTCATCGGCCCGGGCCTGGGTCCTTGCCTGCTCCAGATGAAGGGGGGGCATGAGGGACTTCAGGTGCTCGGTCTGGGCCGGGCTGTGCCAGACCACCTGATCCTCGACCTGGAGCAGGTCGATCAGGTCGGGCCTGGGTGCGTCGGGAGCCGGGCACCTCCAGTCGATCCAGTGGGCGCTAAGCTCCGGAGGCAGTCTGTCCTTTGCGGCCAGAACGCCGCGGGTGCGGAATGGGCTGGGGCCAGTGAGATGGCCGGGGACGGGCAGCCGGGTGGCGATGATGAAGATCCGGGGCCGCGACTGGGGCAGGAACCTGGCGGTGTCGATCTCCAGAATCCCGAAGTCGTAACCCCGCCCGGTCAGCAGACGGGCGAGTTGAACCAGATCCTGGCCCTGGCCTGAGGTCAGCAGACCCGAGACATTCTCGATCACCAGGATTGGCGGGGCCCGGCCCTCGGCATCCAGGGCCTCAACCAGTCGCCAGAACCCATGAAAGGCCGAGGACCGGCCCCCCTCCAATCCGGCCCGGGTGCCGGCGAGGCTGAGGTCCTGGCAGGGGGATGAGGCCCAGGCCAGGTTGGCCTGGCCGGGCAGGCTGGCCGGGTCCAGGGACCAGACATCCCCTGCCCTGAAATGATCCGGGGCATCGGAGAAGTTCGCCCTGTAGACTGAGGCCTTGATTGGATCGAAATCGTTGGCGAAGCTGCAGGTCCAGGCCTTGCCCAGGCCGAGGCGGGCCATCCCGCCCCCGGCGAAGAATTCATAGACCTGAAGCGGGCGGTTCATGGGACCAGTCTAGCCCGCTTCGTGGCACCAGAAAGGGATCGTCCATGCGTCCAGCTGTTCTCGTCGCCCTTGCCGTTCTCGGCCTGTCGGGATGTCAGCCCCAGGGTCCGGATGGCGGGGCCGCCAAACCTCCGGCCGACGCGCCGCCTCTCGAGCCTGCAATCCCGGCCGCCTTCGCCGTAGACCTCGACGCCCGGGGTAATGAACCCTTCTGGTCAATCCAGATCCGACCCACCCAGATCACCCTGCAAAGGCCAGATGAGCCCAATCTGGTGGTACCCAATCCCGGACCGGCTGTGGACGGGGCGCGGGTCAACTGGGCCAGCCAGTCCGGCATGACCCGGATCACCGTCTCCCTGGCCCTCGACCCATCCTGTTCTGATGGCATGAGCGAGGCCGTCTATCCCATGGCCGCAGAGGTCACTCTGGGCGACCAGGTCCTGAAGGGCTGTGCCTTCCCCGCTGCGAACCCGCCCCCGCCGGAATGAGATTGACCTGACCGGCCTCTCACCCCGCTAATGGCGACAAACACCGCCGGGGAGGGTGAGACATGGACAAGGCCTGGGATCTGGTCATTCGTGGCGGCACTGTGGTCGACGGTTCGGGCGGCCCGAGATTTGTCGCCGATGTCGCCATCCG
>CAIYZB010000072.1 GCA_903930545.1 uncultured Alphaproteobacteria bacterium | reverse complement strand
CCGGCTTCGAAGGCGGCCAGATGCCGCTCCACATGCGTATGCCCAAGCGCGGCTTCAACAATATCTTCCGTCTGAAGCTCGCCGAGGTGAACTTCTGGCGCCTGGAACAGGCCATTGCCGCCGGCAAGCTCGACGCCTCTGCGCCCATCGACGGCAAGGTCCTCGTGGCCGCCGGCGTTCTGCGCCGCGAGCTGGACGGTGTCCGGCTGCTGGGCAAGGGTGAGCTGACCTCCAAGATCAACATCACCGTTCACTCTGCCTCCGCCTCGGCCAAGGCCGCGGTCGAAAAGGCTGGTGGGTCCGTCACGACCACGGCTCCGGCCGCCGTCGAGGCCTGAAGACAGTCTCCCCTGCCTCAGGGCGGGGGGACTTCGGGACGTACTTCCGGGATCTGATGGTTCCGGAAGCGACCGCCGGATGACAGGGCCATATCGACGCCCTACATAGGTCAGGTCCAAGCTTAAGGGGATCCAGGATGGCTTCGGCCGCCGAGCAGCTCGCCGCCAATATGAACTTCGGGTCCTTCCAGAGGGCGACCGAGCTTCACAAGCGCATCTGGTTCACCCTGGGTGCCATGATTGTCTATCGTCTCGGGACCTTCATTCCGATCCCGGGCATCGATCCGGGGGCGTTCGAGCGCGCCTTTGCCGGTCAGGCCCAGGGTATTCTGGGCATGTTCAACATGTTCTCTGGCGGTGCCGTTGAGCGTATGGCGGTCTTCGCCCTCAATGTGATGCCCTATATCTCTGCCTCCATCATCGTTCAGCTCCTGGGCACCATCTATCCGCCCTGGGAAAAGCTGCGGAAGGAAGGCGGGGAGGCGGGTCGCAAGACCCTCAATCAATACACTCGCTACCTCACGGTCGTCCTGGCCCTGTTCCAGTCCTTCGGCATTGCCATGGGGCTTCAGAGCTCCGGTGGCGGTCTGGTGATCAACCCCGGTGTGATCTTCACGATCTCGACCGTGGTGACCCTCACGGGTGGAACGCTTTTCCTGATGTGGCTCGGTGAGCAGATCACGGCCCGGGGCGTGGGCAATGGTGTGTCACTCATCATCTTCGCCGGCATTGTCGCTGTGCTGCCCCGCGGAGTCTGGCAGATGTTCACCATGACCCAGACCGGCACCCTGTCGGGTGTGGGCATGTTCATGATCATCGCCCTGGCGATGGCCGTGGTTTTTGCCATTGTCTTCATGGAACGCTCCCAGCGCCGTCTTTTGGTGCAGTATCCCAAGCGCCAGCAGGGCAACCGGATGTTTGGCGGTGACACGTCCTTCCTGCCGCTGAAGATCAACACGGCCGGGGTTATCCCGCCGATCTTCGCCTCGTCCCTGCTGCTGCTGCCGGCGACCCTCCTGGGGATGCTTGCGACCGTCGATCTGCCCGCGCAGCTTCAGTGGCTTCCCGGCATGGTGGGCCAGCTTCAGCACGGCCAGCCTCTGTTCATGGTGCTCTACGGGGCCCTGATCATCTTCTTCTCGTTCTTCTACACCTCCATCGTCTTCAATCCGGAGGACACGGCTGAGAACCTGCGGAAGTATGGTGGCTTCCTGCCTGGCATCCGGCCGGGCAAGCGCACGGCGGAATATCTGGATTTTGTCCTGACCCGTCTGACGGTGATCGGGGCGGCCTATATCACCCTGGTCTGCCTCATGCCTGAGGCCCTGATCGGGTTCTACAAGGCCCCCTTCTATCTTGGCGGGACATCCATCCTGATCGTCGTCAGCGTGACCATGGATACAGTCACCCAGATCCAGTCCCACCTGCTGGCACACCAGTATGAGGGCCTGATCAAAAAGTCGAAGCTACGCGGGGGGCGCGGCCGCTAGAGCCGCCACACCTGGAATTCAGCCGCGGGTTCCGTAAGGGGCCAACAGCTGGGGAGGGGACTTCAGTCATGAACATTATTCTTTTCGGGCCCCCTGCTGCGGGCAAGGGCACCCAGGCCAAGCGTCTGGTGGACTCCCGCAACATGGTCCAGCTCTCCACCGGGGACATGCTCCGGGCCGCTATCGCCTCGGGCTCGGCCCTGGGCAAGCGGGTGGAAGGTGTCATGCAGCGCGGGGAACTGGTGACGGACGAGATCGTCATTGCCCTGATCGAGGAGCGACTGCCTGAGGCCGAAGCGGCCGGGGGCGCGATCTTCGATGGTTTTCCCAGGACCACGGCCCAGGCCGAGGCTCTGGATGCCATGCTGTCGGCCCGCGGGGCCAGGATCGACCTCGTCGTGCGCCTTCGGGTGAATGACGAAGCCCTGACCGAACGGATCGCCGGTCGATTCGCTGAGTCGGGTCGTCCGGATGACAATCCGGAGAGCTTCAAGGTGCGTCTGGCAGCCTATAACGCCCAGACCGCGCCCCTGCTGCCCTATTACGAAGGGCAGGGGAAACTGGTGGAAGTGGATGGAATGGGCTCGATTGAGTCCGTTTCGTCCGGAATTGACAAAGCCCTGTCCAGTCCTCGCGGCTGAACAGGAACATTAGCGGGTGTATTGCAGGAACCTTAAAATTCCTGTGATTGCGCCATTGACGGAAACGCAACGTTCCCTATAACGGTGCGCTTCCGCGAAACGCGCGAAAGACGTGCTGGTCTCAATTCTGAGCTGGCGCGCCCTTCGCGCTTCTCTGCGTGACTAGGAGAAGACCCGAGTGGCCCGTATCGCCGGCGTAAACATTCCGACCAACAAGCGCGTTGTGATCGCGCTTCAGTACATCCATGGCATCGGCCAGGCCAAGGCACAGGAGATCGTGTCCAAGGTTGGTATCGAAGATGCCCGTCGTGTGAACCAGCTCACCGATGCGGAAGTGCTCCAGATCCGTGAAACCATCGACCGTGACTATACGGTTGAAGGTGATCTGCGCCGTGAGACGGCTGTCAACATCAAGCGTCTGATGGACCTGGCCTGCTATCGCGGCCTGCGTCACCGTAAGGGCCTGCCGGTCCGCGGTCAGCGCACCCATACAAACGCCCGCACCCGCAAGGGTCCGGCCAAGCCGATCGCCGGCAAGAAGAAATAAGAGAGCTATTCGATGGCCAAAGAACCGGCGCGCATTAAACGGCGTGAGCGTAAGAACATCACTTCGGGCGTGGCACACGTGAATGCCTCGTTCAACAACACCATGATCACCATCACCGACGCTCAGGGGAACACCATCTCCTGGTCCAGCGCTGGCATGATGGGCTTCAAGGGCTCCCGGAAGTCGACCCCCTATGCGGCCCAGATGGCTGCTGAGGATGCCGGCAAGAAGGCCGCAGAGCATGGCGTCAAGACCCTGGAAGTGAACGTGTCGGGCCCGGGTTCGGGTCGTGAATCCGCGCTGCGCGCTCTGCAGTCGGTCGGCATGACCATCACGACCATTCGTGACGTGACCCCTATTCCGCATAACGGATGCCGGCCGCCCAAGCGTCGGCGCGTCTGAGTACCTAAGTACCGTTATCCCCCCACGCCGGGCTGCGGAAGACGCGTCCGGCGATCCTGCGTTCGAGGGACACCTATCCGTGATCGAAAGAAACTGGAACGAGCTTATCCGTCCCGAAAAGCCGATGATCGAGACCGGCGTGGACGCTGCCCGCAAGGCGCGTCTGGTGGCCGAACCTCTCGAGCGTGGCTTCGGCGTGACCCTGGGCAACAGCCTGCGTCGCGTGCTTCTGTCTTCGCTGCAGGGTGCAGCCGTGACCGCCGTCCAGATCGACGGTGTGGTTCACGAGTTCTCCTCCCTTGAAGGCGTTCGTGAAGACGTCGTCGACATCGTCCTGAACATCAAGCAACTGGCCCTTCGGATGCACTCCGAAGGCCCGAAGCGCATCACCCTGAAGGCCAATGGCCCCGGTGTGGTGACGGCTGGTCAGATCGACGGCACCTCCGACATCGAAATCCTGAATCCCGACCACGTGCTTTGCACCCTGGATGACGGGGCTTCGGTGCGCATGGAATTCACGGTCAATAACGGCAAGGGCTATGTCCCCGCCGAAATGAACCGTCCGGAAGATGCGCCGATCGGCCTGATTGCCGTCGACAGCCTCTATTCCCCGGTCAAGCGCGTTGCCTATCGCGTCGAGCCCACCCGTCAGGGTCAGAGCCTCGACTATGACAAGCTGATCATGGAAGTCGAAACCAACGGCGCGATTTCGCCGGTGGACGCGGTGGCCTATGCCGCCCGCATTCTTCAGGACCAGCTGCAGATCTTCATCACCTTCGAAGAGCCGAAGAAGAAGGTCGAAGGCGAGTCCAAGCCGGAACTGCCCTTCAACCCGGCCCTGCTGAAGAAGGTGGACGAGCTGGAACTGTCGGTCCGTTCGGCCAACTGCCTGAAGAACGACAACATCGTCTATATCGGCGACCTGATCCAGAAGACCGAGGCGGAGATGCTCCGCACCCCGAACTTCGGTCGCAAGTCGCTGAACGAGATCAAGGAAGTGCTCGCGGGCATGAACCTCCATCTCGGCATGGACGTGCCCAACTGGCCGCCGGAAAACATCGAAGAGCTGGCCAAGAAGTTCGAAGACCAGATGTAAGACCTTCGCGCCGACTCCGGGCTGCTTCGGCGGTCCGGGTCCTTCGAAGCCGCAACCGCGGTGGAGGGCCCCGGCGTTTCGTGTTGACCCAGGCGGGAGCAGGCTGGGATTGATCAGGTAGGATGGACCCCTCCGAAAGCGGGAGCCACCAAGCGGGCCGAAGGGCTCAGGAGACTAGATATGCGTCACGGATACGCCCGCCGCAAACTGGGCCGCACAAGCGCGCACCGGACCGCCATGTTCGCCAATATGGCGGCCAGCCTGATCAAACACGAGCAGATCGTGACCACCTTGCCCAAGGCCAAGGAACTGCGTCCGGTCGTCGAAAAGCTGGTGACCCTGGCCAAGCGCGGCACCCTTCACGCCCGCCGTCAGGCCATTTCCACGGTTCGCGATGTCGAACAGGTCGGCAAGCTGTTTGCCGTGCTCGGCCCGCGTTATGCCGAACGTCAGGGCGGCTATATCCGCGTCCTGAAGGCCGGCTTCCGCTACGGCGACAACGCGGCCCTGGCCGTGATCGAGTTCGTCGATCGCGATCCTTCTGAAAAGGGCAAGGACTCCGGTCCGGACTTTTCGGCCCCCTATGACGGCGAATAAGCCGTCTTATCCCGGCTGAAATTCAAGACCCCGGATGGCAACATCCGGGGTTTTTGCATTCCGGGTCTGGTCTCCATATGGCTGAGCGTCACAATCCCGGCCTAGGATCGGGTCATGACTCGCTTGCTCCTCATGATCCTTGCGCTCCTGGTCCCGACCTTCGCGACCGCCGCGCCTCCGCCCGTCATTCTGGTTTCGATTGACGGATTCCGCGCCAGCTATCTGGACCGTGGCGTCACCCCGAACCTTGCCGAACTCGCGGCGAGTGGAGTGATCAGCAAGGGGATGCGGCCCTCCTATCCCACCCTGACCTTTCCCAACCACTACACCCTGGTCACAGGCCTGCGGCCGGATCATCACGGCATCGTCGACAACAATATGCGCGATCCACGTCGGCCGGGGGTGAACTTTTCCATGAGTGCCCGGGCCATTGCCGATGATCGCTTCTGGTGGGACGAGGCCACCCCCATCTGGGTCACGGCGGAACAGTCCGGTCTGCGCACCGCCACCATGTTCTGGCCAGGCTCGGAAGTAGACATCCAGGGGGTTCGACCCACCCGCTATCTGAAGTTCAATCAGTCCATACAGGCCACCCAGAGGGTGGACCAACTTCTGGTCTGGATGGACGAGATCCATCCGGCCTTCCTGACCCTGTATTTTGATGATGTTGATACGGCAGGCCACAACCTGGGACCCGACAGTCCAGACCTGAATGAGGCCCTGTCCCGGGTTGATGGGGCCATCGGCCAGCTTCGTGCCGGGCTCAAGTCCCGTGGGATAGAAGCCAATATCATCGTGGTGGCCGATCATGGCATGGCCCCGGTGTCCCGCGATCGGATCACCTATCTGGACGACCTGGTGGCGGCAGACCGCTTCGAGATGGTCACCCGCGGCACCCTATCGGGCATCATTCCAGCCCCTGGCCATGAGGCCGAAGTCCGCAAGGCCCTGGTCAAGCGTCACCCCAACATGACCTGCTGGGACAAAGGGCACATGCCTCGGCGCTTTCATTACGGAACCAATCCCCGCATTCCGCCGATCCTCTGTCTGGCCCGGACTGGATGGCTGATCGAGCGCCACGGTGTGACCTCCTATCGTGCCGGCGGTGCCCATGGTTTTGACCCCTTTGATCCGGCCATGGCGGCCCTCTTCATCGCCAACGGTCCGGCCATTCGCCCGGGGGTGAAGCTGGGGCACTTCGACAATGTCGATGTCTATCCGCTTCTGGCCCGACTGATCGGCGTGACCCCGGTCAAGGGCGATGGGGATCTGAAACCCTTCAAGGGCGCGCTGTCACACTGAAGCCAGGGCGAGCTCAGACTTGACTTGTTCTCCAATGGGGAAATAGTTGCGTAAAGACGCAATTAAAATCCATTGCCCCGGAGACCACATGGCCGTTCATCTTCGATCCGCACTCTTCTATCGAGATCCTAAGGCGGCCCTGGCATGGCTGGAGGCGGCCTTCGGGTTCGAGCTTGTGTTGTTGCTAGAGGACGCCGAGGGCAACCTTGTCCATTCCCAGATGAGCTTCGGCGATGGCCTGGTGATGATCGGTCACCAATGGTCGGACCTGCACCAAAGCCCGCTCTCGGTTGACGGACGCAACACCCAGACTGTTCATATCGAGATCGACACCGATCTCGACACCCACTGCGAGCGGGCGCGGGCGGTAGGGGCGGAGATCATCGAGGACCCGGCGACCCAGTTCTATGGCGACCGCACCTATCGTTGCCGTGACCCGGAGGGGCACATCTGGACCGTCGCCCAGTCGGTTCAGAAGGTTAGTCGGGAGGAGGCCGAGGCGGCCACAGGTCTCAAGATCACCGGCTGGCTATGAGCCTAGCTGCCCTGGACCGGACCCTGGCAGCTCTCGCCGATCCCGCTCGACGCCGGGTCGTCGACCTTCTGGCGACCGGCCCCCGATCGGCGGGAGACCTGGCTCGGGAGATCGGCATCTCGGCACCGACCATGAGCCGCCATCTGAAATCCCTCAAGGCCAGCGGTCTGGTGGAAGACAGTCATCCTGACTTTGACGCCCGGGTACGGGTCTATGCGCTGCGGCCCGAACCCATGGTCCAGGTCCTGCGCTGGCTGGAAGAGTCCGAGCGGCTGTGGAGCAACCAGCTCCTGGCCTTCAAGACCCATCTCGAGCGCGAGGCATGAGCGCCAAGGTCTATGTCGCCCTTCGCGTCAGGGCCTCGCGGGAGCGAGCCTTCGCCGCTTTCGTCGGGGAAATCGGCTCATGGTGGCAGCCCAATGCCCTGTTCCAGACCACGCCCAGGGCTCCCGGCCGACTGGCCTTCGAGCCGGGGGAGGGCGGGCGCCTCACCGAGACCCTGCCCAATGGCAAGATCTTCGAGATCGGCCGGATCCTCACCTGGTCACCGCCGGAGGCCCTGGTCTTTTCCTGGCGACAGGCGAATTTCCCGCCCGATCTGGTCACCGAGGTCGAGGTGCGGTTCGAGACGGTCGGGTCCGAGACCCGCGTCAGCATCGAACACCGCGGCTTTGACCGGGTTCCGGCTGACAGTGTGGCGCGCCATGGCTTCCCTGATCAGCTTCTCGGCCTGCGGCTGGCCGAATGGTGGCGGGAACTACTGATCCGCCTTAAGGACAATGCTCGGTGAGCGGCTTGCCAGGGTTCCGGCATTGTTTGATCTTGCCTGCGAGGGGAGCCCACCATGACTCAATCTGACCTGCCCGAACGGGGCGGCCGCAATGCTGCCTTCCGGTTCATCTTTGCCGCTTCCCTGATGAACTCCATCTCGTTTGGCCTGATGATCCCGGTCCTGCCCAATCTGATCCGGGAGATGGTGGGCGGCAGCACAGCTGATGCCGCGGTCTGGAACACCCTGTTTGCCACCATCTGGGGGGTGATGCAGCTGTTCTGCGGGCCCATGCTGGGCATGCTGTCCGACAGGATCGGGCGGCGGCCTGTCATGCTGATCTCCCTCTTCGGCCTGGCGGTGGATTTCCTGTTCATGGCCCTGGCTCCCAATCTGACCTGGCTGTTCATCGGCCGGATCATCAATGGCATGACGGCGGCCAGTTTCAGCACGGCCAGCGCCTATGTGGCCGATGTCACCCCGCCCCAGGAGCGGGCCAAGGCCTTTGGTCTCATGGGCTCTGCCTTCTCCTTCGGCTTTCTCATGGGCCCGGCCATTGGCGGCAGTCTCGCGGTCATCGACATGCGCCTGCCCTTCTTTGTGGCAGCGGGCCTGACCAGTCTGAACTGGCTCTATGGTCTTCTGATCCTTCCGGAATCCCTGCCGCCTGAGCGGCGTGTGGCGAAGTTCGACTGGCGCAAGGCAAACCCCATCGGGTCCCTGAAATTCCTGACCTCCCGGGCCGATCTGGCTCCCCTGGCCGTGATCGGTTTCCTCTATCAGCTGGCCCACAATGTCCTGCCCTCGATCTTCGTCCTCTATGCGGGCTATCGCTATAACTGGACGCCTCAGATGATCGGCCTGGGCATGATGCTCACCGGGGT
>CAIYZB010000071.1 GCA_903930545.1 uncultured Alphaproteobacteria bacterium | reverse complement strand
AGGCCGAGGGCCTCGGAAGATCCCAGGCTGTCCATGAGCATGATGTGGGGCAGGTGTTTCAGCAGACCCTGCTTGTTCTCCGCCCCCCACATGGCTCCTGAGGAAACGATGCGGCGCAGGCTGGGCAGCGTCCAGCGGCCGGGATTGGCCTCCAGGGCATCCAGCATGGGGGCGGCAAAGGCCGGACCCACAATGATCAGGCCGGAAACCTGCAGGCGGTCGACCTCGTCAAACAGCTGGGCCGGATCAAAGCGGCGCGAGACCAGGGTGGCCACGGCCCCGCCGGAGATCAGCTGGCCGAAACTGACGAACTGCCCCGTGGCATGCATCAGGGGCGCGACCGGAATGGTGATCGGCTGTTCGCCTGTCGCGGCCACTGCCGCGGCGCGGGCTCCAGCCTCGGACACGGTTTCCAGGGGCGGCAGGCCCATCAGCAGATTGGCACCGCCGCCGAGGGCCTTGAACAGGTCCTCCTGACGCCACATCACCCCCTTGGGCATGCCGGTGGTGCCGCCGGTGTACATGAGAAGCAGGTCATCGCCGCTGCGGCCCCAGGGGCCGAGGGTCTGGCCCCTGGGCTTGCCGACAATGGCATCATAGTCGGCGGCCCAGTCGGGCACCGGATGGCCGGGCTCGGCCACGGCCACCCAGGTCTTGACCTTGGTCAGGCGGCCCCGGACCTTGTCGGCGGTCTCCGCGAAGGAGGCATGGAAGACCACGGCCTCGGCATCGGCATTGTCGAACAGATAGGCCAGCTCGTCGCCGCCATAGCGGTAATTGGTATTGAAGGGAGCAAAGCCGCCCTTGAAGGCCGCGAAATAGGATTCGATGTATTCCGGACCATTATAGAGATAGGCGGCCACCTTGGACTGCTGGGTCAGGCCGGACTCCAGAAAGTGCTGGGCCAGGGCATTGGCGCGGCCATCAAAGGCCTTCCAGCTGATGACACGGTCCCCGTGAATCAGGGCCGGGCGTTCGGGGGTGGCAGCGGCCACGGACTCCCACAGATTGGCGTAATTCCAAGCCTCCACGGGCTCTCCTCCCATACTTAAAATATGGGCGGCATAAGCCTTGGCCCTGTCAGGGGAGTCAACGGTCTCAAGATCTGCGGGGGGTCGTGATCACGGCTCAATTGGATGTCATACTGGCCGCCAACCCCTGGGAGACCCGATGGAAGCCCAAGTCGCACCGGAGAGCTACAAGGACATCGTCCTCTTCCTGGCCACGGCCGGGGTTGTGGTGCCCCTGTTCAGGCGCTGGAAGATCAGCCCGATCCTGGGCTTCATCGGGGCCGGGATTGTGCTCGGACCCTTCGGCCTCGGGGCCCTGGCCGACCGCTTTGGCTGGCTGAAGTCCGTGACCATCGACCAGCCGGAGGAAATCGCCCAACTGGCCGAGTTCGGCGTGGTCTTTCTGCTGTTCATGATCGGGCTGGAACTGTCCTGGGAACGGCTGCGCCTCATGCGCCTCTATGTCTTCGGACTTGGGGGTCTTCAGGTGACGGTATCCGTTGCCGTGATCGCCGCTGCGGCCATGTTCCTGGGGGTGGAGCCGGTCGCGGCGACCGCAATCGGGGCGGCCCTGGCCCTGTCATCCACCGCCGTGGTCATGCAGATCCTCACCGAGAAGCGGCGCCAGCATTCCCCGGCGGGCCGCGCAACCTTTTCCGTCCTGCTGTTCCAGGACCTGGCTGTGGCCCCGATCCTCATCACCCTGGCGGTGGTGGGACGGAGCATGGGGGCGGAGACCTTTTCGCCGAAGCTTCTGCTGGCCTTTGGTCCCGCCGTTCTGGGGATGATCGGCCTGGTCGGCTTCGGCCGGCTGCTGCTGCGGCCCATGATGCGCTCTGTCGCCCGGGCCAAGAGCGAGGAACTGTTCATGGCCGCCTGCCTGCTGGTGGTCATCGGGGCGGGCCTGGTCAGTGCCCTCACCGGACTGTCCATGGCTCTGGGTGCCTTCATCGCCGGGCTCCTGCTGGCGGAGACCGAATACCGCCACGAGGTCGAGGTCACCATCGAGCCCTTCAAGGGCCTGCTCCTGGGTCTGTTCTTTCTGTCCGTCGGGATCGGCCTCGATGTCTCTCTTCTGATCAATGACCCTGTGAGGATCATCGCGCTCGCCGTGGGCCTCATCGCCCTGAATGCCTCCGTCGTCTTTGGTCTGGCCCGCCTGTTCAAACTGAATGCCCCCAGCGCCATAGAGGCGGCCCTGCTGCTTGCCGGCGGCGGGGAGTTTGCCTTCGTGATTCTGTCCGCCGCCATGGGGTCAGACCTGGTTCCCCGGGCCATGGGCCAGACGGTTCTGGTGGCCTCGACCCTGTCCATGATGTGCATCCCGGGCCTCGCGGCCCTGGGGCTGAAGCTCGGGGGTCGCAAGGTGGCGGGTGAGGGACTGGCCGAGGAACCCGGCCTGATGCCTGAGGGCGAAGGCCCGGCCCCTGTCCTGGTGATCGGCTATGGCCGTGTGGGTCGTCTGGTGGGCGAGATGCTGACCCGCCACGAGATTCGCTGGGTGGCCGCTGAGCGTGATTCGCGTCTGGTGGAGACGGCGCGCAGGGCTGGGGAGCCGGTCTTTTACGGCGATGCCACGCGACCGGAGTTTCTGCGGCGCTGCGGCCTGGACCAGGCCTCGGCCCTGGTGGTGACCATGGATTCGCGGGACGGGGTCGAAGTTGCTGTGGCCACGGCGCGGCAGATGCGTCCCGACCTGACCATCGTCGCTCGTGCGCGGGATGCCCGCCAGGCCCAGAGGCTCTACGAATTGGGGGCCACCGACGCCGTGCCCGAAACCGTCGAGGCCAGCCTGCAGCTTTCCGAGGCCCTGTTGGTGGAAATCGGCGTGCCCATGGGGCTGATCATCGCCTCGATTCACGAGCGCCGCGATGAGTTCCGTCGCAGCTTCAATCGCCCTGAAGCCCTCGGCGGCAGGCTTAGACGCTTCCGGCGCAGCCAGGCTTGAGTCGGCCCGAGTTTCCACGTTCACGCGAACTTGCTTGCCTTCACCGCAATTGCGGCGTCTCTGACACAATCATCGCTTTGGTCTCGACAAGACTGGTCTTGTCAGGACCTGACGGGGTTAGGGGGCCGGACGTTCCATCGGACTTTGGTGGGGCTCCGGTAAGGCCGTGTAGATAAGGTGCGCAAAGCGCAGCGCGGAAGATTGATTTGTCGGGGAACCGGCGTTGATCGCGACCGTTGTTGGTGTCTAGCTTCCGGATCGACACATTACTGAGGTCGCGCATTTGGTGGTGGGTGTTGCTTCGGCGACACTTTCGCTATTTACCGACCTTGATATAACCGTGCTGGGCCATATGGCCGCAGCAGAGGCATTGAGAGGGCTCTGAATATGAAATTCAAACTTCTGGCGGGAGCCGCTCTGGCTGCGGTGTTTGCCGCTACCGGTGCGTCGGCTCAAGACACCGGCTGGTACGGCGCCGTGGACCTCGGCCAGCACTGGCCCGAAGGCCTGGAAACGGCCACCACCAACGGTTCGGCTTATCGGTGGAACTTCAACCAAGCCAATGACTGGGCTGGCTTTGCCCGTCTCGGTTACCAGTTCGACGCCAACTGGCGCGTCGAAATGGAAGGTGGCTATCGTCCGGGCGATCTGGACTCGGTTCGTGGCAACACGGCCAATGCCGTCCTCGGCCTCTGCACCCCCGGCGTGGTCCGCTCCGCGGCTGCCTCGGCCTGCGGCGCTCCGACTGGCGACATCCAGTCCTACAGCCTGATGGCCAACCTGATCTATGACATTGCTCCTGATGCGGCGATCTCGCCCTTCATCGGCGGTGGCCTTGGCATCAACCACGTCAAGCTTTCCGCTCTCGGCCAGTTCTCGAACGTCCCGGGTGCCATCTCTGCGGCCAACCCGGCCTATCAGAACCTGACCATCAGCGATGCCGACACCACCGTGGCCTGGCAGCTGCTCGGCGGTCTGGCCTGGCAGGCGACCGACCGCCTGAACGTGGACATGACCTACCGCTACATCGGCGGCGCGGAACATGAGTTCAAGTCGACCGGTTCGCACGCTCTGCAACCCGGCATCTTCGTTGGCGAGTACCAAGACCAGTCGGTGACCGTCGGCCTGCGTTATTCCTTCGCAGCTCCGCCGCCCCCGCCGCCCCCGCCCCCGCCGCCCCCGCCTCCTCCGCCCCCGCCTCCTCCGCCCCCGCCGCCGCCTCCGCCGGCCTATGAGGCGAAGCAGTTCATCGTCTACTTCCCGTTCGATCAGTACGTCCTGACGCCGGAAGCCCAGACCGTGGTCCAGGAAGCGGCCTCCTATTCGACGGCCGGTAACGCCACCCGCGTCATCGTCGTCGGTCACACCGACTCCTCCGGTTCGCCGGCCTACAACGTCCGCCTGTCGGAACGTCGTGCAAAGGCCGTCGCCGACTCGCTGGTTGGTCTGGGCGTCGCCCAAGCCGCCCTGCAGGTCGACTGGAAGGGCGAGAGCCAACTGGCTGTCCCCACCGGTGATGGCGTGAAGGAACCTCTGAACCGCCGTTCGACGATCGACATCAACTTCTAAGTCGATCCAGACAGCGTCAGCTGACTTGCGGAAGCCCGGTCGAAAGACCGGGCTTCTTGCATTTGAGGATCAGGTCCGCCGCTTAATTGCTCCCCCTCTGGGGGAGCTGGCGCGAAGCGACTGAGGGGGAATCTGATCTGCCTTCCCCGACTCTCGGTGTCTCGAAATGTCCCCCTCAGCCACCCATTCGGGTGACAGCTCCCCCAAGGGGGGAGCAATTGAGGGATGGCTGTCAGAGATCACAGGGGCAACTGGGTGCCGGTCTTGACCTCTTCCAGCACTGGATAGGTCCGGGTTTCGCGCACCCCGGGGATCCGCACCAGGACCTCTTCCAGAAAGCGGCGGTACTCCACCAGGTCCCGCACCCGGGCCTTGATCAGATAGTCAAAGCCTCCGGCCACCATGTGGCATTCCAGAACGTCCGGTGCCCGCCGCGCCGCAATGGCGAAGTTCTCGAAGACATCCGGGGTGGTGCGGTCCAGGACCACCTCTACAAAGATCAGGACATCGCGCCCGACCTTGGTGGGGTCGATGACGGCCGAGAACCCGGTGATGATCCCGTCCTCCTTCAGGCGGCGAACCCGCTCCGAACAGGCCGAGGCCGAGAGGTTGCAGCGGGCAGCCAGATCCGCATTGCTGATCCGGCCATCGGCCTGCAGGGCGCGGAGCAGGCGGCGATCCGTATCATCCAGACGAATAGTTTGAGACATTCTGGCCCTTCAGGCGTCGAAGCATCGGCAAATGGCGGAAATTCCCGCAGGACATCCGGTCAAACAGGTCATACGCCATAGAAATGGAAAACGCACACCTCTCCCGCCTCATTCTCGATCTCGACCAGGACAAGTTTCTGGACGAACGCACCGCCACCTCGGCCCTGATGGCTGGACGGCCCCTCAGTGACCCCGAGCGGGGCGAGGTGCGCGAGGAGGCCGAGAGCCTTGTGCGGCTGGCCCGGCGCAGCGCGCGCAAGCAGGGTGTCGTGGAGAGCTTCCTTCAGGAGTTCTCCCTGTCCACCCGGGAAGGTCTGGCCCTGATGTGCCTGGCCGAGGCCCTGCTGCGGACCCCCGATGAGGAGACCCGCGACCGCCTGATCGCCGAAAAGATCGCCTCGGCCGACTGGGCCAGCCATCTGGGGCGTTCCGACTCCCTACTGGTCAATGCTTCGACCTGGAGCCTGATGCTTACCGGCAAGCTCATTGAGCCGGAGGCCGAGGCCCGGGCGGATCTGCCCGGCTTCATCCGCCGTCTGGCCGGGCGACTGGGAGAACCGGTGATCCGTCAGGCCGTGGCCGCTGCCGTGCGGATCATGGGCGAGCAGTTCGTCCTGGGTCGTACCATCGAGGCAGCCATCCGTCGGGCCGACGCTGATGGCCAGATCGCGTCCTTCGACATGCTGGGGGAGGGGGCCCGGACCGAGGCCGATGCGGACCGCTATGAGGCCTCCTATGCCAATGCCCTCAAGGCCGTCGCCCGGGCGGCCGGTGGCAAGGGGCCGGAGGCCGGCCATGGGGTTTCGGTCAAGCTCTCGGCCCTGTGCCCGCGCTATGAGGCCCGGCTGGAAGACGGGGTCTGGATCAGCCTCTATCCCCGTCTGCGGCGTCTGGCCCTGATCGCCGCCGAGGCCAATCTGAACCTGACCCTTGATGCGGAGGAGGCCGATCACCTGCTCCTGTCCCTGAAACTGCTGGACCGTCTGGCCCGGGAGCCGGATCTCGGGACCTGGAAAGGCCTTGGTCTGGCGGTCCAGGCCTATCAGAAGCGCAGTCCCCAGGTAATCCGCGCCCTGGCCGACATGGCCCGGTCCTCGGGACGTCGCCTCATGGTGCGGCTGGTCAAGGGTGCCTATTGGGATTCCGAGATCAAGCGGGCCCAGGTCGCCGGCCTGTCTGGCTATCCGGTCTATACGACCAAGGCGGCCACCGACCTGTCCTATCTGGCTTGCGCGCGGGAACTGCTGGCGGCGTCCCCGGCCCTCTATCCGCAATTTGCCACCCACAATGCCCACAGCCTGGCGGCGGTGCGCCTCATGGCCCGTCAGGCCGGGGTAGAGCCGGAGTTCCAGCGCCTGCACGGCATGGGCGAGGCCCTCTATGCCGGGGCGGCCGAACGCTATGGCCAGCTGAAGCTCAGGGTCTATGCCCCGGTGGGTGGCCATGAGGACCTGCTGCCCTATCTGGTCCGTCGCCTGCTGGAGAATGGGGCCAATACCTCCTTCGTCCATGCCCTGCTGGACGAAAAGACCCCGGTCTCGGACGTGGTGGGTGACCCAATCGCCCTGGTGGAGGCGACCGGCGGGGCCCCACATCCCCGCATCCCCCTGCCGGCGGACCTCTATGGCGCGGCGCGGCGCAACTCGGCCGGACTGGATCTGTCCGCCGAGGGCGGGCGCAGCCAGCTTGGCGCGGCGGTGGAAGCCCTGCCGCAGCTGGAGGCCCGTCCCCTGGTGGCTGGACAAGCCCGGGGCGTCGGGCCTGGGGCAGCCTGCACATCGCCCTCCCGCACTGGTCGGCAGACCGGCCAGGTCTGGAGCCCGGAACCCCAGGATATCGAGGCCGCCTTCGCCGCCGCCCATGCCGCCCAGCCCGCCTGGGACCGCGCCGGTGGTCATCACCGCGCCCAGATCCTGCGGTCCATGGGCGAGGCCCTGGAACAGGACCGAGATCGTCTGGTGGCACTCTGCGCGCGGGAGGCGGGCAAGACCCTGGCCGATGGCGTGGCCGAGGTTCGAGAGGCCGTGGATTTCTGCCGCTATTACGCTCTTCTGGCCGAGCGCCAGTTCGGGGCCCCGGAGACCCTGAAGGGCCCGGTGGGGGAGGTGAACCAGCTCTCTCTCCACGGTCGCGGGGTCTTTGTCTGTATCAGCCCCTGGAACTTCCCCCTGGCCATCTTCACCGGCCAGATCGCCGCGGCGCTGGCAGCGGGCAACGGGGTGATCGCCAAGCCGGCCGAACAGACCCCTCTGGTGGCCGCCGAGGCCGTCCGACTCTTCCTGGCCGCGGGCCTGCCTGCGGGCCTGCTGAGCCTGCTGCCGGGGGAGGGGGCCACCATCGGGGCTGCCCTGGTCAGCCATCCGGGTTGCAATGGTGTGGCCTTCACCGGAGGCACCGAGACCGCCTGGGCCATCAATCGTGCCCTGGCCGCCCGGCCCGGTCCCATTATCCCCTTCATTGCCGAGACCGGCGGGCTCAATGCCATGTTTGTCGACACCACGGCCCTGCGCGAACAGGTGATCGATGATGTGATCGCCTCGGCCTTCGGGGCGGCAGGTCAGAGGTGCTCGGCCCTGCGCATCCTCTTTGTTCCCAGGGATACGGCTGACGGCCTGATCGAGGGGCTGAAGGGGACCATGGATGCCCTGATCCTCGGTGACCCGGCCGATCCGCGCACCGATATCGGTCCGGTCATCGATGCCGAGGCCCTGGCCAAGCTGGAGGCCCATCGCCAGCGCCTGGGCCGGGAGGCCAAGATCCTGCATCAGGTCGCCGCCCCCGAGACCGGCACTTTCTTTGGTCCCCTGCTGGCCGAGATCCCGGCGGCGGACTTCCTGGAGCGGGAGGTCTTCGGCCCGATCCTGCACATTGTCCGCTATGACAGCGCGAACCTGGACGCGGCTGCCGGTCCTCTCGCGGCCCGGGGATATGGTCTGACCCTGGGGATCCATACCCGGATCGAAGGCTTTGCCGACCAGGTCCGCCAGGCTGTACCCGCCGGCAACGCCTATGTGAATCGCTCCATCATCGGGGCCGTTGTGGGGGTCCAGCCCTTTGGGGGCGAGGGCCTGTCCGGCACCGGTCCCAAGGCTGGCGGTCCCCATGCCCTGATGCGCTATGCCGTGGAGCGGGCGGTGAGCGTCAATATCGCCGCCCAGGGGGGCGATCCGGCCCTGCTGAACCTCTAGGGGAGGGCCCCCTCCGTCACGCTGCGCGTGCCACCTCCCCCGGAGGGGGAGGAATT
>CAIYZB010000070.1 GCA_903930545.1 uncultured Alphaproteobacteria bacterium | reverse complement strand
GCAGCAGCATCCGCTTGGCCTGGAGGGCTCCGGCCAGGGCCCCGGCCACGGTGTCGGCGTTGATATTGTAGGTCTGACCCTCCGCCGACACCCCGATGGGCGCGACCACGGGGATATAGTCCTCATCGGCATAGATCAGGGCCTGGATCAGCTTGGGATCGATGCGGGTGGGTTCCCCCACAAAGCCCAGGTCCACCACCTGCTCGATCTGGCTGTCGGGGTCCTTCTTCGTGCGGATGGCCTTTTCCACAGTGATCAGGCGGGCATCCTTGCCGGACAGGCCCACACCACGGACATCGGCCTCGGCCCCGGCCTGGGTGATCCAGCTGGCGATTTCCTTGTTGATGGCCCCGGACAGGACCATCTCGGCCACTTCCATGGTGGCCTCGTCGGTGACCCTCAGGCCGTCGACAAAGGTCGACTTGACCCCGGCCTTGTCCAGCATGCGTGAGATCTGGGGTCCGCCCCCGTGGACCACCACCGGATGGACGCCCATCATCTTCAGAAGAACGCTGTCGGCGGCAAAGAGCTTGGCGACGCTCTCCTCGCCCATGGCATGGCCGCCGTATTTGATCACCACGACCTCGCGGTCATAGATCTGGATATAGGGCAGGCTCTCGGCGAGGGTCTTGGCAGTAGCCCAGCCCTGCTCCTGGGGATTGTCACTCACGGCCAAGGCCCTCTCTTCCGCTCGGAGCGATGCGATAGCGGACCCAGCCCTGCCTGTCACCTTACGCGCGGCGATCTGCGTGCTAACCTGACGCTGACCTGTTCCGTCTCCGGAGATTTTCCATGCGTTCTGCCCTCTTCGCCGCCGCCGCCCTTTCCCTTCTGGCCGGTGTGGCTGAGGCCCGAACGGTGGCCGTCACGGCTGACCGTCTGGTGGATGTGGCGACGGGCAAGGTGGCCGAGCGGCCTCTGGTCATCATCACGGATGGCAGGATCACCTCGGTGGGCAAGCAGGGCGATCAGGTGCCGGTGGGCTCCGAGCTTGTGGACCTGCCCGGCGTGACCCTGCTGCCGGGGTTGATCGACATGCACACCCACATCACCTCCTCGCCCCTGTTCAGCGGCTATAACTATCTGCAGTTCACCGACAGCTTCTGGCCGATCATTGCCACCAAGCAGGCCAAGGACACCCTGATGGCGGGCTTCACCACCATCCGGAATGTGGGCTCCGACCGTTATGACGATGTCGGCCTGCAACAGGCCATCGAGGCGGGCTATGTGGACGGCCCGCGGATCGTGCCGGCGGCCTATGCCCTGGGGGCGACCGGCGGGCATTGCGACTCCACCTTCTTCCCGCCCTCCATGGACCAGCGCAGCCCGGCTGTGATCGACAGTCCCGACGAGGGCCGGCGCATGGTGCGGCAGATGCACAAGTACGGGGCCCAGGTCATCAAGATCTGCGCCACCGGTGGGGTCTTCTCCCACGGGGACACCCCCGGGGCGCAGCAGATGACCCTGGAAGAGATCAAGGCCATCGTCGATGAGGCCCATATGGCCGACATGAAGGTCGCCGCCCATGCCCACGGGGCCTCGGGTATCCGCACCGCCATCCTCGGTGGGGTCGACACCATCGAGCATGTCAGTCTGGTGGACGATGAAGGCATCCGTCTGGCGGTCCAGAAGGGCACCTATTTCGGCATGGACATCTACAACACCGACTACACCCAGGCCGAAGGCAAGAAGAACGGCGTGCTGGAGGAGAACCTCCAGAAGGACCGCGACATCGGCGACGTCCAGAGGGAGAACTACCGCAAGGCCCTCAAGGCCGGTGTGAAGATGATCTATGCCACCGATTCCGGCGTCTATCCCCACGGCGACAATGCCAAGCAGTTCGCCATCATGGTCCGCTATGGCGCGACCCCGCTCCAGGCCATCCAGTCGGCTACAGTGACGGCGGGCGAGGCCCTGGGTCAGAAGGTCGGCCTGGTGGCTCCCGGCTATCTCGGGGACATGGTGGGGGTGAAGGGCAATCCCCTGACCGATGTCACGGTCCTGGAGCGCCCGGTCTTTGTGATGAAGGACGGCACCACCTATCGCCGTCCTTAGGGCTCGAAGGGCACACCTCCGCAGGCGGCCTTCAGGCGGCTGAGGGCCAGGGGCCGAGCCCTGGCCAGCCGGACCCGTCCCGCGGCCACGACCACCACTGGCAGGCCAGTCCGACCCGGTGAGGCCGGACGGGCCTCCAGATGTCGTGACAATCCCATGAGGGGTCGCAGTTCCTCCTGCTGATCTGCGGGATCAATCTCGAAGCGTCCGTCCCAGACCTCGTCATCGATACCGGCGCCACCAGTTCGGGCAAGTTCACCGATCTCCCGGGTGAAGCGGACATTCTGGTCGTCCGCCGCAATCCGTGCCCCAGCCAGGGTCGCAACCACGCTTTCGCTGCCGCAGAGTCTTTGGGTCAGCCGGTCGACCCGGTCTGGCCGGGGCGGTCGTGCCGTCCCTGCAGCACAGAGACAGGCCGCCGATAGGTAGCGGGATTGGGCCTCTGGTGCCGCTTCGCGAAAGGCGGCCCGCGGCAGGGTCAGGACCCCGGCGTCATCCCCTGTGGTGGTCGCAAGCAGGGAGCCCACATTCGCTGGGTCCGAAGCCCTGCCCACCTGGCCGGGGTCCGCCGTCCGGGCCCGAACCCGGGCATAGGCCAGATCGGCATTGGCGGGGTCCTCGATCCAGGTCTCGCCCTGCTCGGTCAGCCAGGCTCTGAGATCAGCGCGGCTGAGGCCGAGCAGGGGACGCAACAGAAAGACCTCCCGGCCCTGGGGCCAGACAGGGGAGGGGCTCCAGACCCTCGGATCCGGGGTCGAGCTTCCGCTGGCCCGCATCAGGGCAGACTCCGCCAGATCACTGCCGGTATGGCCCATGAGGATGACCTTGGCTCCGGCCTCCCGCGCAGCCTGGGCCAGAAGGCGGTGGCGGGCGTGACGGGCCGCTGCTGGCAGGCCTGTATTGGGTTTGGCTCCGGCCCACAGCAGGCGGCGGAAATCGGCACCAAGCCTCCTGGCGATTGCTTCGCACTGGTCTGTCCAGGCGAGGGATTGCGGGCGCAGCTGGTGATCGACGCTTAGGATCAGGAGTGGTCGGCCCTGGGCTCTAGCCCAGTCAGCGGCCATCAGAGCAAGGGCCAGGGAATCCCCACCTCCGGACAGGGCCACGGCCAAGGGCCGATCGATATCGGTCCTCAGAAAGTAGTCGAGGTGGCGAACAACCTCGTTTTCGACGTCAGATCCGCTCAGGCCGCACACTTGGCCTGGGTCCGCGCGGTATTGGCGCGGCTGACCACGGCGGGGGCTGCCTTGGGATAGCGACGCTGGAACTCGTCCAGGGTCTGGCAGGCATCATTGGGCTTCTTCTGGGCGATCAGGGATCGGGCCAGTTCCACCACGGCGTCCGGGGCCCAGGCGGTCTGGGGCCAGCCCCGGATCGAGCCGATATAGGCCAGGGCGGCGTCGCCATGGGCCTGACGGGCGGTCAAGGTCTTGCCCAGCCAGTAGCGAGCCTCAGGGGCCTTGGGGGAGCTGTCATACTGGGCCACAAAGTTGCGGAAGGCATTTTCCGCCGCCCCATAGTCGCCGCCCAGCATCAATTGGCGGGCCTGGGTAAAGGCCTGGGCAGGGGTCTGTCCGGGCACCTCGGCCACGGGGGTCTCCGGTGCCACGGGGGCTACCTGGCGCTGTTCCAGGGTGGTGACCCGCTCGGTCAGGGCGCGGACCTGGGCCTTGAGACCTTCATTTTCGCGGCGGACCGCATTGAGGTCGAGGGCCGTCTTTTCCAGGGTCCCGTTGACCCGGGTGAAGGACATTTCGAGGTCCTCCAGCCGCCGGCCGGTTTCCTGAAGCTGATAGTCGGTTTCTGCCGGCTGGATGACCACAGGCTTGCCGCTGTCACGACCCTGAAAAACGATCGCCCTCAGTTCCCGCAGGACCTGTTCCATGCGGTCCAGGCGCCGGGCATCGCGGGCATCCAGGGGATCAATGGGGGTCTGGCTCAGGGCCGGGGCGGCACTGGCGGCGATCAGGACAACAGCCGAGGTGGCAAGGGCGAGGCGGCGAAGGCTCATGGTCATGATGATCTTCAGGCTGAGTGGCCGAATTGTGGTGGGCCCCACCATAGGCAGATTTGCTGGCGACAGGGCAGAAAGCAAAGAGGGGACCGCAAGCGGTCCCCTCCAGCCGTCAGGTCAGGTCGAAAGGACCGATCTAGCGAGCGCCGCCGGTGATGGCCGTGTGGCCGTTCCGGTTGCGCTGATAGGAGTCTTCGCTGGTGCCCGGATCGATGGGGCGTTCCTTGCCGAAGGAGATGGTGGAGATCCGCGAAGGTGCCACGCCACGGGCCACCAGGAACTCGCTGATGGAGTTGGCGCGGCGAGCCCCGAGGGCCAGGTTGTAGTCGCGGGTGCCGCGTTCGTCGGCATTGCCCTCGATACGGACCGAGACGGCGGGATAGCGCACCAGCCAGGCAGCCTGGGCGTCCAGGACCGGGGCGGCGTCGGAACGGATGTCATAGCGGTCGAAGTCAAAATAGACCCGGTCGCCGACATTGATGGTGAAGTCCTGGATCGAACCGGGGACCACGCCAACCGGCGGCTGGGTCGGGGCCGGCGGGGCCGGGGTCGGGACGGGTTCCCGAACCGGCACGGGCTTCGGCTTGGAAGCGCAGGCGGTCATGGTCAGGGCGGCTGCGGCCATCAGGGCCACGCGCAGGGTGCCCTTGGGGCTGAGGCTCGTGATCGACACTTGGGCGTCTCCGGTAAGGCTTTGAATGCCGGCGCGGGGCGCGCCACCTAATCTGATTTAACTCTGACCGCGTCTTGTTGTCTTTTCAAGACAACGTGGCATCGGTCTTTTGACATCTCCTTTCCCCATTCAGTTGAGAAGGGGCGACCAGGCGGGGTCGGAGCCCGATCCCGGATAGGGGGCGGGTCGCAGAATCCGCCCTGTGATATCGACGGTCCAGAGGCGGGGCGGACCCCCGGGGGTCTCGCGGCTGAACATCAGGACCCGTCCATTGGGCGCCCAGGTCGGGCCCTCATCGAGATAGCTGGTGGTGAGCAGGCGCTCGTCGGAGCCGTCGGGACGCATGACCCCGATGTGGAACTCGCCACCCGTCTGCTTTGTGAAGGCGATGAAGTCCCCGGCGGGGCTCCAGACCGGGGTGGTATAGCGCCCGGCCCCGGCCGAGACCCGTGACAGGCCCGAGCCGTCCCGGTTCATCACATAGATCTGGGGCGAGCCGCCCCGGTCCGAATTGAAGACGATCCGCGACCCATCCGGCGAAAAGGAGGGCGAGGTCTCGATGGAGGGTTCCGAGGTCAGGCGCGCCAGGCTGCGGCTGCGCAGGTTCATCAGGAAGATGTCGCTATTGCCCTTGCGCTCCACCGAGAAGGCCACCTGGCTGCCGTCGGGGGAAAAGCGCGGCGCATAGACCATGCCGGGGAACTGACCCAGGGTCTCGCGGCGGCCGGTCTCCAGATTGAACAGATAGATGGCCGAGCCCTCCGGCCGCAGGGACATATAGGTGATCTCCTGGCTGGTGGAGGAGAAGCGTGGGGTCATGATGATGGCCGAGCCATCGGTCAGATAGCTGGGATTGGCCCCGTCCTGATCCATGATGGCCAGGGTCTTGGTGCGGTTCAGGCGGCCCCCGGTCTCGGAGACAAACACCACCCGGGT
>CAIYZB010000069.1 GCA_903930545.1 uncultured Alphaproteobacteria bacterium | reverse complement strand
TTCTGGTCGAGTTCCTCGGTGGCGACGCCACCCAGGGTGACCTCGGCGGTGCGATAGCCCTCCGATCCCACCGGCTTGACCCGCCAACCATTGACCAGGGCTGCGGCCTTTTTCAGGGCCGCATCCGGGGTATCAGCCAGATTGTTCATGGCCCCGGCTTCCTCGGCCAGGTGCTGGGCCAGACGGCGGGGGATGTACTGTGCCAGTATGGTCTGGACCGCCTGTTTGCCATTAGTCTGTTTGGCGCTCTTCAGGCCGGCGTAGACATCTGCCCCGGGTGCCATGTCCACGACGATCTCGTCGCCCTCCCGCCAGTAGGACGAGATCTGGAGAACGGCGGGGCCGGACAGGCCTCGGTGGGTGAAGAGCATGTCCTCTTCGAACCGGGTCTTGCCGCAGCCGATGCGGCTGTCCTGGATCGCCACCCCGATCAGGGGCTTGAGGCGTTCCAGCAGACCGATCTCGAAGGTCAGGGGCACCAGGGCCGGGCGGGTCTCTTCCAGCTTCAGACCGAACTGCCGCGCGACCTCATAGCCAAAGCCGGTAGCGCCCATCTTGGGGATGGACTTGCCGCCGGTGGCGATCACCAGGGAGGAACAGGCAATGGCATCACCGCTGGCCAGCTGGACCACAAAGCCCTCGCCTCGAGTGTCGATCCGGGCCACGGGGCAGTTGAGCTGCAGCTGGACCCCGGCGGCCTCCATCTCGGTGAGCAGCATCTCGATGATGTCGCGGGCACTGTCGTCGCAGAACAGCTGGCCCAGGGTCTTTTCGTGCCAGGGGATCTGATAGCGATCCACCAGGGCGATGAAGTCCTTGGCCGTGTAGCGACGCAGGGCCGACAGGGCAAAGCGCGGATTGGCCGAGAGATAGGCCTCGGGCGACAGACGGCTGTTGGTGAAATTGCAGCGCCCGCCGCCGGAGATGCGGATCTTCTCTCCCGGGGCCTTGGCGTGGTCGATCAGACGCACCGAACGCCCGCGCTTGCCGGCCTCGATGGCGCACATCATCCCGGCGGCACCGGCCCCGATGATGAGAACGTCGCAGGTGTCCAAGCTGGTCAGGCGCTGGCCAGGGCGCTCTGGAACAGCAGGGCCCCGTCCGCCGAGCCCAGCTCAGCCTCGAAGGCGCGATCGGGATGGGGCATCATGCCGAGGATATTGCCCTGGGCATTGACGATCCCGGCTATGTCCCTGGCCGAGCCATTGGGATTGTCGAGATAGCGGAACACCACCTGACCCTCACCCTCCAGGCGGTCCAGGGTCGCGTCATCGGCAAAGAAATTTCCTTCGCCATTGCCCACCGTCATGGTGACTTCCCGGCGACCGCCATAGCCAGCGGTGTAACGGGTCTGGGCATTGGTGACCTCGAGGGCCACGGGCTTGCAGACATATTTCAGGCGTTCGTTGCGCAGCAGGGCACCGGGCAGGAGACCCGCCTCGCAAAGCACCTGAAAGCCGTTGCAGATCCCGACGGTCGCAACGCCGCGGAGGGCTGCAGCCTTGACCTCGGCCATGACCGGAGACAGGGCCGCCATGGCCCCGCAGCGCAGATAGTCGCCATAGGAAAAGCCGCCCGGCAGGACGATCAGATCCAGACCCGCGGGCAGGGCGGATTCGCCATGCCAGACCATATCCACCGATGCTCCCGTGGAGCGCTCTATGGCGACCTTGCAATCCCGGTCGCAGTTGGAGCCAGGGAAGACGATGACGGCTGCTTTCATGGTTCGTCCCATAGGCCGCGTCGGCCCAAAAATCCAGCGTCCCCCTCCGTCACGCTTCGCGTGCCACCTCCCCCAGAGGGGGAGGAATTGAAGTCGCCAATTGCTCCCCCCTTGGGGGAGCTGTCAGCGAAGCTGACTGAGGGGGGCCTCAAATCGTGTCTTGAAATCAAAGGCCTCGGCCGTCGGGCCAAGCCGGTGCTGGAGGTCCAGCCTTGCCATGCCGTCAGCAAGGCTCGGCACCTGTCCCGCCTCGATCCACCAGATCGCCAGGGAGGGGCGACCCAGATCCACAAACCAGTCTGAGCGTTTGCGGACGAATTCCCTGTGATCGGTGCGATAGGCAAAGGCGGCGAGGGCCTCGATGGATTCCCAGACCGTGGTGTTGATCGTCAGCATGGGATCGGCCTTGCCGTCCGTGTCGACGGCGTCGAATTCTGGCCCGACCCCGCGCCAGATGAAACCCGGCTGGGATTCCCCCAGGGCATTCATCCGCTCGATATTGTCGCGAAAGCCCGCAGTTTCCGGCGCATCAATGGGATGACGCAGGCGGGCGATATTGATCTGGGCGATGTGGAACAGGGTCACTTGCCGCGGGCCTTGGCGAGACTGTCGAGATAGGCCACCAGCTGGGCATAGCCTGCCGGATCCCCGTAGGGGCAGCCTGTGGTGACGATGCGTGGCGGGGAGACGCTGCGGTCCACCTTCTGCATCAGGATCGCCGGATGGCCCGGGGCACCCGGTTCGGTCACCATGAAGGAGATCTGACCGTCGACAGCATTCAGATAATGAAAGGGCTCGCCTCGTTCCTTGGGCGCCAGGCTGAAGCCCGGCTGGGCCGAGGCGGCAGCAGACAGGGCCTCAAACCCACGGGTGCAGTCCAGGACCAAGTCAGGCTTGACCGGCTCAGGTTCCGGCGCACAGGCGCTCAGGGACAGCGCCAGGATGGCTGCCCCGAGCCCTCGTCTCACGCCAGCTCGACCCGGTAGCTTTCGATCACCGTATTGGCCAGGAGCTTCTCGCACATCGCCTTGACCTCGGTCTCGGCGCTGGCGGCATCAGTGGATTTCAGGTCGAACTCGATGGTCCGGCCGACCCGCACACCCTCAACCCCGCTCCAGCCCAGACCATGCAGGGCATTCTCGACGGCCTTGCCCTGGACGTCGAGGACGCCGGGCTTGAGGAAAACATGTACCTTGGCGCGCACTAGTTCAGGCCTCCCTGGATGACAGTGGGCATCTCTTTCATGATGCCGAGCCGGCGGGCAACCTCGGTATAGCTCTCGATCACATCGCCCAGGTCCCGGCGGAACCGGTCCTTGTCGAGCTTTTCATTGGTCGAGGAGTCCCACAGGCGGCAGGAATCCGGGCTGATCTCGTCAGCCAGGATGATGCGGGCAAAGTCATTTTCCCACAGACGGCCGAACTCGATCTTGAAGTCTACCAGGGTGATGCCGACGGCTCCGAACATCCCGCAGAGGAAGTCATTGATCCGCAGGGTCAGGGCCATGATGTCATCGATCTCCTGGGTGGTGGCCCAGTTGAAGGCGGTGATGTGCTCCTCGGCCACAAGCGGGTCGCC
>CAIYZB010000068.1 GCA_903930545.1 uncultured Alphaproteobacteria bacterium | reverse complement strand
CTCATGACCCTGTCCACCGCCATGCTGGGACAGTTCCACGCCGCCGCCACAGGCCGTCTGGCCCTGATCGGGGCCGGAGGCATTGCCAGCGGGGCTGATGCCTATGCCAAGATCCGCGCAGGG
Source organism: uncultured Alphaproteobacteria bacterium (assembly GCA_903930545.1). Classification (GTDB taxonomy): domain Bacteria; phylum Pseudomonadota; class Alphaproteobacteria; order Caulobacterales; family Caulobacteraceae; genus Phenylobacterium. Next base: position 2,168 of record CAIYZB010000068.1, on the reverse strand, counting down.
GCTGGAGCCGTTCAGCTCTATTCCGCAATGGTCTATGGCGGCCCCGGACTGGTGGTCCGGATCCAGCGCGATCTGGCAGCCCGGCTGAAGGCGGACGGCTTTGAGCGGCTGTCAGACGCCGTAGGAGCGAAGTGATCTTCCTGATTTTCCCCTCTGGCGGGAAGACAGGCTCCGTTGCCCTGTCGGCCCGGATGCCTTAACGGGGAACCCATGGCGGACGCCCCAACGCCGCAGGCGACATCTCCCCGGCGACGCTTCTTCTGGCCAGGCGGTCTGTCCGCGCGCCTGCTGATCCTCACCATCCTTTTTGTGGCAGCAGCCGGGGCCCTCGCCCTGCCCCCAGTTCTGGCGGCCTTCGAGGAACAGTGGCTGCTGGACCGGGTGCGGGCGGCGGAGCTCGCCACCCTGGCCACAGAAGTCGCCCCTGACCGGGTGGTGACCACCAAACTCTCGGCCCAGCTGCTGGAAGGGGCCGGGGTCCAGTGGGTCGCCATCCAGACCGAGGGCATGCGCCGACTGGTCCTTCGCGGCCCCAGCCTGGCCCGGGCCCCCTATCTGGTGGATCTGAGGGACCAGGCCCCGGCCTCCTGGCTGTCAGCCCCCTTCAACACCCTGCTGGGGGGCGATGGTCGGATGGTGCGGGTGGTAGCTGAGCCCCGCTTTGTCGAGGCCGACTTCATCGAGGTCGTGGCCCCCGATGCCGAGCTGAAGCGCGAGCTGGGCCAATATGTCGGCCGCCTGTTGCTGATCGTGGCCTTTGTCTCACTGGCCGCCGGGGGGCTGGTCTTTCTGTCCCTGAACTATTTCCTCGTGCGACCCATGCAGAGGATCACCCGATCCATGGAACGCTTCGCCGCGGACCCTGAAGACATGTCCGCCAGGGTGGAGCCCAGCGGCCGTCGCGATGAGGTGGGCCGGGCCGAGGTGGAGCTGGACCGGATGCAGGGGGAGCTGAGGGTGGCGCTGGCCTCCCGCGCCCGCCTTGCCGCCCTGGGCCAGGCTGTGGCCAAGATCAATCACGACCTGCGCAACATGCTCACCAGCGCCCAGATCGCCTCGGAACGTCTGGCGGCCCTGAAGGACCCCAAGGTCAGGCAAGCCCTGCCCCGCCTGGAACGGGCCCTGGACCGGGCCGTGACCCTGGCCTCCAATGTCCTGGCCTATGGCAAGACCGAAGAGGCCGCGCCGATCAGCAGTGTGATCCTTCTGGCCCCGGTGGTGGAGTCTGCCGGCGAGGAGGCCCGCCTGTCGCCGGACCAGGTCACCCTGACCAGTCTGGTCCCTGCGGCCGATCAGGTCCTGGCCGACCCGGATCAACTGCACCGGATCATGGTCAACCTGTTCCGCAATGCCCGGGAGGCCATTGAGCTGCAGACCGCCCGTGAGGTGCCCGGCCAGGTCCAGGTGGCCCTGACCACAGCGGACAATACAAGCCTGATCCGGGTGTCAGACAATGGACCGGGGATTTCGGAACGGGCCCAGGAGCGGCTGTTCCAACCCTTCTCGGGCTCAAGCCGTCCGGATGGCGCGGGCCTTGGCCTGGCCATCGCCCGGGAGCTGGCCCAGCTGCACGGCGGGGACCTGACCCTGGCCGCGACCGGACCGGAGGGGTCGGTGTTCGAGCTCCGCCTGCCGGGGGCCCCTGGCAAGCTGAAAAAGGTCAGGAAGCTCCGGGCGCGCTGAGGGGTTTACTCCCCCCGCGCCACGCCCTCGCGACGGGGATCAGCCCCGCCTTCCAGCTTGCCGCCAGGACGCACGATGATGCCATGCAGGCCGGATCCCTCACCGCCAAAGCCGGTAAAGACCACACCCTTGGCCTTCAGGGCATCGACAACGCCCGGCGCATACTTGGCCGGTTCGGAGGCATAGGTGTCGCCCCGGGCGATCAGGTTGGGCAGGGCCAGGGCGTCCTGCATGGACAGTTTCCAGTCCAGCACCCCGACCACCGCCTTGAGATTATAGGCCAGGATGGAATTGCCGCCGGGGGAGCCGATGGCCGCAACGAAATTGCCGCGGGCGTCGGTGATGATCAGGGGCGACATGGACGAACGGGGCCGCTTGCCCGGAGCTACGGCATTGGCGGCTTCCGTCTTGTCGGCATTGACCGGAGCAAAGGAGAAGTCGGTGAGCTGGTTGTTGAGGAAGAAGCCCCCCACCATCCGCCCCGT
>CAIYZB010000067.1 GCA_903930545.1 uncultured Alphaproteobacteria bacterium | reverse complement strand
GGAGTACCTGATGCTCATGGAGGGGCTGGACAAGGGTGTGATCGACCGGCGGGTCGATGACTTCTATTACCTGTCCCGCGCCGCCCTGGTGAAGGACGAGAAGAATCTGGACAAGTTCGACCAGGTCTTCGGCCATGTTTTCAAGGGCCTGGAGCGGGTCGAGGGCGAGGGCATCCCCGACATCCCGGCCGAATGGCTGCGCAAGATCTCCGAAAAGTTCCTCACCGAAGAGGAAAAGGCCCAGATCGAAGCCCTGGGCGGCTTTGACAAGCTGATGGAGACCCTGGCCGAACGGATGCGCGAGCAGAAGGAACGCCACGAGGGCGGAAACAAGTGGATCGGCACAGGCGGTACCTCCCCCTTCGGGGCCAATGGCTATAATCCCGAGGGCATCCGCATCGGCCAGGACAAGGGTCGCCATGGCAAGGCGGTCAAAGTCTGGGACAAGCGGGAATACAAGAACCTCGACGACTCCGTCGAACTCGGCACCCGCAATATCAAGGTGGCCCTGCGCCGCCTGCGCAAATGGGTCCGGGACGGGGCGGCTGAAGAACTCGACATGCCCGGCACCATCCGGGGGACTGCGGAAAAGGGCTATCTGGACATCCACCTGCGTCCGGAGCGGCGCAACAAGATCTCCGTCCTGATCTTCTTCGATGTCGGCGGATCCATGGATAGCTACATCAAGATCTGCGAGGAGCTGTTCTCCGCCGCCCGGTCAGAATTCAAGAACATGGAGTTCTACTACTTCCACAACTGTCTCTATGAGAGCGTGTGGAAGGACAATCGCCGCAGGCATGCCGAGAAGATCAATACCTGGGACGTGCTTCACAAATTTTCCAGCGATTACAAGGTTATCTTCGTCGGCGACGCCACGATGAGCCCCTATGAGATTACCTATAATGGCGGCTCGGTTGAGCACTGGAACGAAGAGGCCGGAGCCATCTGGCTCGATCGCGTGACCCAGATCTACGAGCACATGGTCTGGCTCAATCCCACGGCAGAGCGCCACTGGGACAACAATGCCTCCATCGACATCATCCGCCAGCTGGTGAAGGACCGGATGTATCCCATGACCCTGGAAGGCCTGGACAAGGCCATGAAGGAACTCGCCCGCTGAGGCAGAGTTTCTGCCCCTCGGGTGAGCGTGGTTCTCCCCGGACATCTGAGGGCCTAAGCTGTGGTCCTGACTGAAGGATTCGCCCCGTGCCCGACCCCGTGACGGCCACTGAAGACACCAATGAAGCCGCCACCAAGGCCGCCGTCTTTTCCACGGCGGAGCGGCTCTTTGCGCTTCACGGGTTCCAGAGCGTTTCGGTCCGGGACATCACCTCCGAGGCCGGGGTCAATCTGGCCTCGGTGAACTATCATTTCGGCTCCAAGGACGCCCTGCTCTTCGAGATCTTCAGGCGGCGCACGGCCGAATTGAACCGCGAGCGGGCGCGGATGCTGCACGAGGCCAGCACCCGACACGATGGCAAGCCACCCGTCCGCGCCATTCTGGAAGCCCTTTTCGCACCGCCCCTGCGCTGGGCCTCCCTCGAGAACGACCGCCGCATCTCCGTCCAGTTCATCATCCGGGCCCGCAGCGAGGGCACGGCCGACATGCGCGAAGCCCTGGCCGGCGATGTGAGCCATCTGGCCCGTTTCGCCGAGGCCCTGCTCGCCGCGCGACCTGACCTGCCCCGGGAAACCGTCTTCTGGCGGCTGCACTTCTGCCTGGGCATGATCCACAACAACCGCTTCGCCGAGTTCGACCGCCTGCACGTCCTGTCGGACGGGGCCACCCGGGAGGCCGATATCGAGGGTCTTCTGAAGCGGATGCTGGACTTTGCCGAAGCCGGCTTCCTCGCCTGAGGAGACGTGCGGCTCTTCCTGGCCAAGGTCTATGGCTTCAAGTTTCTAGACGGTTTCATGCTCATCTACCCTGTCTATGGGGTGATGTTCGTTGAGCATGGTCTGACCCCGCAGCAGGTCACAGCCACCCTGATGGCCTGGTCCGTCATCGTCTTCGCCACCCAGATCCCCGCCGGCATCCTGGCGGATCGCTATTCCCGGCGCTGGATCCTGTTCATTGCCCAGCTCCTGCGTGGGCTGGGATTTCTAATCTGGCTGCTGTTTCCAGGCTTCGTCGGCTATCTCATCGGCTTCCTGCTGTGGGGGCTGAAAAGTGCCTTCACCAACGGGATCTTCGAGGCCCTGGTCTATGACGAGCTGGTCCACAGGGATCGGCGCGAGGACTATGTGCGGGTCTCTGGACGCTCCCAGGTCGCCCTTGCCCTCGCCATCCTGCTCTCGGCCGTGGGGGCCTCTGTCTTTGTGCGCTTTGGATATGAGGCCCTGATCTGGGCCAGCATAGCCTCGGCTGTGGCAGGGAGTTTCTCAGCCATCCTCCTGCCGCCAGCCCGCCTGACCATCGCAGTTTCCCAGCCCGACCCGGTGGGACAGCTCAAGGCCGGATTTGCCTATGCCCTGAAGCACGCCGCCCTTCCCAGCATCATCGCCCTGCTGGCCATGAACCAGGCCTTCGGTGGGGCCATGGACGGGATGTGGCCCATCTTCGGGCTCCAGGCGGGGCTGCCCCGGGATCAGACAGCCCTACTCGTGGGCGGGATCAGCATTGCCCAGGCGACCGGTGCCGCCATGGCTCATCGACTGAGAGCCCACCAGCCGGTGCTGTTCCAGCTGTTCTTCGCCCTGATCGGCCTGCTGCTGGTCACGGGGGCGTCGATTTTCCAGCCCTGGACCGTGGGCCTGATCATAGTGATCTGTGGGCTCTTCAAGGTAGTGGAGGTCAATTTCGATGGCCGGCTGCATCACGCCATCCCGTCGGAGATGCGCGCCACCATCGCGTCAGTCAAAACCTTCGCCAGCCAGATCGTCATGACGGCGGTGCTTCCCATCTTCGGGCAGCTGGCAGGGGCCACCTCCTATCGTGTGGCCTTTTTCACCTGTGGCCTGGTGATCATGGCGACAGGCCTCAGCTTTGCTCTCCTTGACCGGAGGCGCGTGGCCTCGATCTCATAGGCCGCGGGCAAAGGCCCGGAAGCCGTCGCCAAACGCCTCGGGATCCTCCAGGAAGGCAGAGTGTCCTCCCTCGAAACGGGTCAGGGTGCCGTGTTTCAGGCCTCGAACCGTGGCCAGGCACCTGGATAGCGGAATGACCCGGTCCTGACGGGACCAGGCCACCCAGATCGGCACCTCGAGATCCATGGCGATCTGGCGGATGTCCGCTGACGGCCTGCCGAACCCGGCCCAGGCCTGTTGCAGAGACCTGGCCATCTCGGGGCCGGCCGCGATAATCCGTTCTCGTTGGGCCCGGGCCGCCTGCCCCGGCAGAACGAGATGCCGGTAATAGGCGCGATAGACTGAGGGAAACCACCAGCTCCCTCGAGCTCCGGCGGCGAACAGCGCCTCGAACAACCCGCAGAACAGCCGCACGCTGGCATCGACTTTCACCAGTCCTCCCGCATCACAGAGGACCAGCCCCCTTACGGGCACCTGCCGGGCCACAAGGATGGCGGCCGCTCCACCAATGGAGTTGCCCAGGATGATCGGCCGGTTCAAGCCAAGGGCGGCAATGAGCCCGATGGTGAGCTCAGCGAAACGGCCGGGCGAAAGGGGTTGATGATCCTCTCCCGAACGCCCGTGCCCCGGCCAGTCCAGGGCGATGATCTCAAATCCCGGTCCCAGGCGACGGGGCAGATCCGCAAAGTCCGCACCACCGTGACCAATGGCGGACAGACAAAGCACCGGCACGCCGGCACCGCTGCGATGATAGGCCATGTCGACCCCACCGACCGTGATGCGTGGCGATCCCTCGGGGACGCCAACCCGCTCTCGCAATGACATTCAGATCTCCGTGATATTGATATCACTTGTGATGCAGATATCACATAGGCTAGGCAGTGGCCAGATGTCTGACACCCGGAAAAAGCTGGTCGAGGCCGCCCTGGCCGAATTCACCGATCAGGGCTTTGGCGGAACCGACACCAACCGCATTGCCCGGCGGGCCGGCTTTGCGCCCCAGACCTTTTATCGTTGGTTCAGGGACAAGACCGAGATCTTCCTGGCGGCCTATGAGACCTGGCAAGCCTCGGAACGGGACCTCATGGCCGGTCTCCTGAGGCGTAATGCCAGCCTCGAAGACCAGGTTGAGGCCGCCATCCGCCACCACCGTGACCACCGCCTCTTTCGTCGCAGCCTCAGACGTCTCGCCCAGGAAGACCCGGCGGTGCGCGAGGCAAGGGCCCAGAGCCGTCTGCGCCAGATCGAGCGTCTGGGGGGGGCCGACCCCGCCGCGACGGCTGTGATTCTGTTGCAGATGGAGCGCCTCGCCGAGGCCCTGGCAGAGGGCGAACTCGGCGATATGGGCCTTGAAGAGACCGTCGCGCGGCAGACCATGGTCCAGTTGCTGGGGCAAGTCAGAGAGGCCGGGCGATCACGAACTTCGCCCTGATCGCGTAAGGGGTTCCCACACCCGTGGACTCTGCTATTCCCGAACCATTGTTTAGATCCATTCATTAGGGAGAGCCCGCGCGACTTTTATTTTCCTGCGCGCGCGGACGTGACGCTGTTGGACAAAGAGCCAGAGGAAGACCCGAAAGCCGCGCCTGCGGTTGTCGTCGAAGACCCGGACATGGCCGAAAAGGAAGCTGCCTATGAGCGCTTCGTCTGGGACAATCTGAAGCGCAACTATCTGGGCAACTACCTGCACGGCATGCTGGGCATGACCGGCTTTCGTCTGGTCAATGCCCCCACCTTCCTGCCCGCCTATCTGCACCTGATCTCAGGGTCCAATACCGTGGTTGGGCTCGGCCTGGCCCTGCAGCAGGTTGGCAGCGTGATCTCGCCGATCTTCGGGGCGACCCAGATCGAGCACCGCACCAAGGTCATGCCGGCTGCCATCTGGATGGGCGGTCTTGCCCGCGTCCAGATCGTGGGCATGGCCGCGGCCGGCTGGCTTTTGAAGGGTCAGTCCCTGATCATCGCCATGATGGTCTTCATGTTCCTGTTCGGCCTGTTCATGGGCACCCAGCGGGTGGTCTTCGGCCTTCTGATGGCCAAGGTCATTCCCTTGAGCCGCCGGGGCCGTCTCCAGGCCTGGCGCAATGCCACAGGCGGGCTGATCGCTGCTATCCTGGCCTGGGTGGCCGGGAAATACATCATCGAGGCCAACCTGTTCGGGAACGGCTATTCCACCACCTTCGCTCTCGCAGCCCTGCTGACCACTACCGGCCTCTGGGCCCTGCAGATGCTGCTGAAGGAGCCGGAACCCCCGAACCTGCCCAAGCAGCAGAGGTTCCGCGACCGGATCCAGGACTTCCCGCGCCTGATCATGTCCGACAAGGGCTATATGTATTTCCTCATCGTCCAGATGCTGGCCACGGCCAGCCGGATCGCGACGCCCTTCTACATCATCTTCGTCTCGGCCTCGATGGAGCTGACCGGCAAGACCCTGGGCCTGCTGTCCCTGGCCTTCCTGGGGGCCGATACGCTCTCAAACCTCGTCTGGGGCTATCTGGGGGACAAGACCGGCTTCCGTCTGGTCCTGTTGCTCTCCGTCGTGATCTGGATCGCGGCGACGGCCCTGCTGCTGGTGAGCCAGACCGACGCCTCGATCTTCCTGGCCTTCTTCGGTCTAGGCGCGGCCCAGTCCGGCTATATGATGGCGGCCAATACGATGATCCTGGAATTCGGAACTCGAGAGGAAATGCCCATGCGGATCGCCATTTCCTCTACCGCCGAGGGGATCATGGCGTCCACCGGCCCCCTGATCGGCGGTCTGGTGGCCGATCATCTCGGCTATAACGTCGTCTTCGGAGCCTCGATCGGCTTCCTGGTCCTGGCCCTCATTGTGCTTTTGACCGTGGTCAAGGAGCCACGCACTGCCCGACTGGCCGCTGTCTGATGCGTGAGGAAGACGAAAACCCCACAATCATCGACCTGGCCGAGCGCCGCCGTCAGGCTGAGGCACGCCGGATTGCAGAGGCGGCACGAGCCAAGGCCACCAAGCCAACCCGCGCTCCGGACACCGGGGGCTCCTTCCTGGGACCTCGCAAGAATGCCGGCCTGATCCTGGCTGTGGTTCTGGGCCTGGCCTTTGTGCTGTTTGTCCTGCCCGGCCTGATGGGCTGACCTCAAGGCTTCGGGATCGGAGGCGTCGCCGATGGCAGGGGCTGGCCGGGATCCAGGATGAAGCTGGCAACATCTTTCGCCACCATCGGGCCTTCGAGATCCCGGGTCAGCAGATGCCAGCCCTTGGCGTAATAGGCGCTGCGGTCCCCTGCCTTCAGCCGTGAGGCCGCCTGATAGCTGGGGGTCTTGGGAATGATCTGGTCATTGGCCCCGTAGAGATAGAGGACGGGGACCTTCACCTGGCCCGTCGAGGCCCAGGCCCGTTCCATCAGACTGACCAGACCGTAGAGCGTGTCCGAGCGTGCCCCCCAGACCATCAAGGGATCGCGGCCCATCTCGATCATTTCGGCATGGTTGTCGGTGGGCGAGACCCGGCGGCTGAGCCATCGCGGCGGGGTATAGACCTTCGACGCCGTGACCTCGGCGGCAAACCAGAGGCTGGTGCGATAGGGCAAAGGCTGGTTGGACCAGCCCCAGACCCCTGGTGCCATGAGGACCAGCCTATCCGCCGCTGGCGGCTGATCGGAGGCAAAGGCCCGGATCGCCACCGACCCGCCCATGCTTTCCCCCACCACAACCACCGGCACACCGGGATGGGCGGCGCGCACAAGGGCGACCATTGTGCGCAGGTCATCGACCATGAGCTCTTCCCCGCCCCAGATGCCGCGACCTGGGGAGCGACCAAAGCCGCGCTGGTCATAGCCATAGGTGGCGATCCCGGCCTTCGCCCAGATAGGCGCGGCCAGATGGAAGGCATTGGCGTAGTCGTTCATGCCATGGACGGCGACGACGGCGGCCTTGACCTCGCCCTGCGGCATCCACCGGGTCAGACCCAGGCGGGCACCATCACGGGCAACATAGTAGAGTCCCAGATGCGGCCCCTGAAAGCCAAGCTCCGGCTTGCCGGCCTGCTGCACCTGCATGGGCGCGCAGGCGGCAAGGGCCAGGATCAGGATCAGGCTCGCCAGACGGGCCCACATGGTCTCAGGCCTCGGGGGTCTCGGCCTCGACCTCGATCGGGGCGACCTGGGCTGCGGCCGTGGCAGCCAGGGCCAGGTCGCGTTCGTTATCGGTGGGCAGCCTCAGGCGATAGACGCCCTTGAACTGCTCCGGATTGGCCGGCTTGCCGTGGCGCAGGATGGTCAGACGCCCCTGACGGGCCAGACCCCGGGCGGTGGCACGGACGTGACCCGTGACGCGACGCCAGCCCTCAGGATCGGCAGCGCGGGCCACCTCTTCAGAGGACGCGGACTTGCCCGCAGGGAGTTTGCCGACCACCTCGAGGATGACGGCCTCCATATCGATGCTCACGTTCAGCCGCCTCGCTTCAGGGTTTCGCGGGCGATGACCACCTGCTGGATCTGGCTGGTGCCTTCATAGATCCGGAAGATGCGGACATCGCGGTAGAAGCGCTCGATACCATAGTCAGCGATATAGCCCGCCCCGCCAAAGATCTGGACGGCGCGGTCAGCCACCCGGCCCACCATTTCGGAGGCGAAGTATTTGGAGGCAGCGGCCTCCATGGTTACGCTCTCCCCGGCATCGCGGCGACGGGCGGTTTCCATGGTGAGCGCCTTGGCCGCGAGAGCCTCGGTCTTGCAATCGGCGATCATGCCCTGGATCAGCTGGAAGCCCGTCAGGGCCTGGCCGAACTGCTTGCGCTCGCTGGCATAGGCCACGCAGTCGGCGATCAGGCGTTCGGCGACCCCGACGCAGACGGCGGAGATATGCAGGCGACCCCGGTCCAGGACCTGCATGGCGACCTTGAAGCCCTCGCCTTCCTTGCCCAGACGGTTCTCGACCGGCACGCGGACGTTTTCAAAGATCACGTCACAGACATGGGCCCCCTGCTGACCCATCTTCTTTTCGGGCTTGCCCACCGACAGGCCGGGCAGATTGCGTTCCACCAGAAAGGCCGAGACCCCGCCCGCCCCGGGCTTGGTCTGGTCGGTGCGGGTCATGACCGTGAACAGGTCGGCCTTGTTGGCATTGGTGATGTAGCGCTTGGACCCGTTGAGAACATAGTGGTCCCCGTCCAGCACGGCCCGGGTCTGGACAGCGGCGGAGTCGGAACCCGCCTCCGGCTCGGTGAGGGCAAAGCTGGTGATGATCTCGCCCGAGGCGATCTTGGGCAGATAGCGGGCCTTCTGTTCGTCGGTGCCGAACATGACCAGACCCTGACTGCCGATCCCGACATTGGTGCCGAAGGTGGAGCGGAAGGCCGGGCTGGTGCGGCCCAGTTCCAGAGCCACGAGGCACTCGTCCTCCATGGACAGGTCCAGGCCGCCATAGGCCTCTGGGATGGACAGGCCAAACAGGCCCAGTTCCTTCATCTCCTGGACGATCTCGTCCGGCATGGCGTCGTCCTCGGCCACCTTGGCCTCCAGGGGACGCAGACGTTCGGAGACAAAACGGCGGACCGTCTCGATCAGCTGTTCACGGGTTTCGAGGTCGAGAGCCATGGGGTGAGATCTTTCAGCTGGAGGAGGTTCAGGCGCGGGCCAGGGCCAGGGCAGAGCCCTGTCCAACGCCGACGCACATGGTGGCCAGGGCGCGCTCGCCACCCCGGTCTTTCAGAGCGCGGGCCGCCGTAAGGGCCAGACGAGCACCGGAGGCCCCGAGGGGGTGACCGATGGCAATGGCCCCGCCATTGGGGTTCACATGGTCGGCATCATCGGCCAGACCCCAGGCGCGGGTGCAGGCCAGGGCCTGGGCGGCAAAGGCCTCATTCAGCTCGATGACATCAAAGTCGCGAGGCGTGATGCCCAGACGGGCGGTCAGCTTGTCCACGGCGGGGACAGGACCCACCCCCATGATGCGAGGTGCCACGCCACCCGAGGCGCCGCCCTGAATACGGGCCAGGGGCTCAAGACCCAGCTTCTCCACCATCTCGGCCGAGGCGAGGATCAGGGCTGCGGCCCCGTCATTGACGCCAGAGGCATTGCCCGCCGTCACCGTGCCGTCGGGACGGACGATGGGCTTCAGGGCCGACAGGGCTTCCAGGGTGGTTTCAGGCCGGGGGTGCTCATCCTGGCTGATGGTCACATCGCCCTTGCGGTCCTTGATCACATAGGGGGCGATCTCGCCATCATGGAAGTTGCGCAGGCGCGCGGCCCCGACCCGGGACTGGCTGCGGTGGGCAAAGGCGTCCTGGTCTTCGCGATTGATCTGGTAGTCGGTGGCGACGTTCTCGGCGGTCTCGGGCATGGCATCGACGCCATACTTGGCCTTCAGGGCCGGATTGACGAAGCGCCAACCGATGGTGGTGTCGTAGATTTCCGGGGTGCGGGAATAGGCGGTGTCCGGCTTGGCCATGACGAAGGGGGCGCGGCTCATGCTTTCCACCCCGCCGGCGATGATCAGGTCGGCCTCGCCACAGGCGATGGTCCGGGCCCCGGCGATCACGGCGTCCAGGCCCGAGGCGCAGAGGCGGTTCACCGTCAGCCCGGGAATAGACTGGGGCAGACCGGCCAGCAGCAGGGCCATGCGGGCCACATTGCGGTTGTCCTCGCCAGCCTGGTTGACGCAGCCATAGATGACCTCGTCCACCCGTTCCCAGTCGAGATTGGGATGGGCTGCCATCAGGGCCTTCAGGGGGTGAGCGGCGAGATCGTCTGCCCGCACCTTGCCCAGAACGCCCGCATAGCGCCCGATCGGGCTCCGCAGGCCCCCGCAGAGATAGACTGTCCGCCCTTGCATAGTGCTGTCCTGCCGCCTAGTTCGCTTTTGAGATTGGCGGGCAAACTAGAGTTTGATCGCCCCGCGGTGAAGGGGATTCGATGGACGGCAATGACGAGACCGGCGGCTGGAAGCACGAGCTGGTGAAAGAAGGTCCCTGGGCTGGCTGGAGCATCTATGATTCCGACCCCTTCGAGACCCATGCCGGGCCCTATTACAACCGCACGGGCGAGGACGGCGTTTCGGTCAGCGCCTTCCGCGCCGAGCCCAAGCACATGAATGGCGGCGGCTTCATGCATGGCGGTGCCATCATGACCTTTGCCGACTACTGCCTCTTCGTCATTGCCCGTGACGCCCTGCAGGGCAGCCATAGCGTTACCGCCACCTTCAATGGCGAATTCGTCGGCTCCGTGCCCCCCGGGGCGCTGGTCGAGGGTCGCGGTGAGGTGGTGAAGGCGGGCCGGTCCATGGTCTTTGTCCGGGGCCTGATCACCACTGGCGACCAGCCCGTGATGAGCTTTTCTGCCGTCCTGAAAAAGACCGGCCCACGGTCATGACCTATCGCCTCTCGGTTCTGGACCTGTCGCCGGTGGGGGGTGAGAACACCCCGGCCCAGGCTGTCCGCGAGAGCATAGAGGTGGCCAAGGCCGCCGAGCGGCTTGGCTATCATCGCTTCTGGGTGGCTGAGCACCACAATCTG
>CAIYZB010000066.1 GCA_903930545.1 uncultured Alphaproteobacteria bacterium | reverse complement strand
CGGCCCTGGCGGTCGGGCGACGTTTCCCCCTCGGTCTGGCCTCGGAGGGTTCGGCCACAATCGGCGGGGTGGTCTCCACCAATGCCGGGGGCACGGCGGTGCTGCGCTATGGCAATACCCGCGATCTGGTCCTTGGCCTTGAGGCCGTCCTGCCCAATGGCGAGATCTGGAACGGGCTGAAGCGCCTGCGCAAGGACAATACCGGCTATGACCTCAAGCACCTGCTGATCGGAGCCGAGGGCACCCTCGGGGTCGTGACCGCGGCCAGCCTGAAACTGTTTCCCATCCTGGCCAGTCGGGCCACGGCCATCGCCGCCGTCGACTCACCGGCCGTCGCCACCCAGATGCTGGTCAGGGCCAAGGACATTGCCGGCGGGGCTGTCGAGGCCTTTGAACTCATGGGCCGCCAGGGGCTGGAATTCGTCCTGAAGAACATCCCCAACCAGCGTGATCCCCTGGCCGAACCCCACCCCTGGTACGTCCTGATCGAGATCGCGTCCGGCCAGCCCGGCACGGCCGAGGCGGCCATGGAGCGGCTTTTGACCGATGGGCTCAATGACGGCCTGGTCCGTGATGCGGTGGTTGCCCAGACCGAAGCCCAGACCCGGGCCCTGTGGTCTGTCCGCGAAAACCAGTCCCCGGGCCAGAAGCCCGAAGGGGCCACCTGGAAGCACGATATCTCGGTCCCGGTCAGCCAGGTCTCTCACTTCATCGAGACCGCCAATCAGGCCATGCGCGCCTTCGTCCCGGGCTGCCGGATCACGGCCTTTGGTCATATGGGGGACGGCAATATCCATTATGACGTCATCCGGCCCGACGGCGGCGATGACGCCCGTCACTCGGCCCTGCGGGAGCAGGGCTCCCGGATGGTCCATGACATTGTCGCCAGCCTCGGGGGCTCGATTTCAGCCGAACATGGCCTGGGCTCCATGAAGACCGAGGAGGCCCGACACTACAAAAGTCCGGTTGAGGTTGCGGCCCTGATGGCGATCCGGCAAAGCCTCGATCCCAAGCGGATCATGAATCCCCGCGTCCTGTTCTGAGGCGACATGCTGATCCTTCTATCCCCCGCAAAGTCGATGAACTTCGAGGCTGGCTCAGCGGACCTGCCCGCCACGACTCCGGTGCTTGCGTCCGACATTGCCGATCTCGCTCAGGTCACCCGCAAGCTGACGGCCCGCAAGATCGCTTCCTTGATGGATCTGTCGGACAAGCTGGCCACCCTCAACCATGCCCGCTTCCAGGCCTTTGATCCGGCCATGGAGGACGGGCTTCAGGCCATCCTGGCCTTCAATGGCGATGTCTATCTGGGGCTCAAGGCCCGGGAACTGGACCGCAAGGCCCTCAACTGGGCCCAGGACCGGGTGCGTATCCTGTCCGGCCTCTATGGTGTCCTGCGGCCTCTCGATGCCATCCAGGCCTATCGCCTGGAGATGGGCACCAGTCTGAAGACCCCCCGCGGCACCAGCCTCTACAAGTTTTGGGGTGACCGCATCGCCCGGACCCTGGATGCCGATCTGGCGGGTCAGTCCGATCCCACCATCGTCAACTGCGCGTCCCAGGAATATTTCGGCGCGGTCGACCTGAAGGCCCTGAAGGCCCCGGTGATTCAGACCCGCTTCCTGGAGGAAAAGGATGGCCAGGCTCGGATCCTCAGCTTCTTTGCCAAGAAGGCGAGGGGGCTCATGGCGCGCTTTGCCATCGACAACCGTATCGAGCGCGCCGCCGACCTCAAGGCCTTCAATAGCGAAGGCTATGTCTTCCAGCCCGCCGCCTCCACCGAGGCGGAGTGGGTCTTTTCCCGTCCCCAACCGCCGCCCGTCGGCACCAAGAAAGGTTAGTCCCATGGCTGTCGATTACGGGATCCACGGCCATGTGGCCGTCATTACCGGTTCCACCTCCGGGATCGGTCAGGCCCTGGCTGCCGCCCTGGCCGAGCAGGGGGTCAATGTGATCCTCAACGGCTTCGGCGACCCCGCCCAGATCGAGACCGACCGTCGTCGCCTTCAGGAACGTACCAACGCCCAGATCCTCTATCACCCGGCCGACATGACCAAGCCGGACGAGATCGCCGACCTGATCGACTATGCGCGGCGCGAATTCGGTCGCCTGGACATCCTGGTCAATAATGCCGGCATCCAGCATGTCGCGCCTGTGGATGAGTTCCCCGACGAAAAGTGGGACGCCCTGATTGCCGTAATCCTGTCCTCGACCTTCCACGCCTCCAAGGCGGCGATCCCGATCATGAAGGCGCAAGGTCGCGGCCGGATCGTCAATATTGCCTCGGCCCATGGCCTGGTGGCCTCGCCCTTCAAGGCCCCCTATGTGGCCGCCAAGTTCGGGGTGGTGGGCTTCACCAAGGGCTGCGCCGTCGAGCTGGCCCGCACGGGGGTCACCTGTAACGCCATCTGCCCCGGCTATGTGAAGACCCCTCTCATCGAAAAGCAGGTGGTGGACCAGGCCAAGACCCGCGGCATCCCCGAGGACCGGGTGATCGAGGAAGTCATTCTGGCCGCCCAGCCCAACAAGCAGTTTGTGGAATATGAGCACCTGGCGGGCATGCTGCTCTATCTGGTCTCGGACATGGGGGCCTCGGCCACCGGGGCCGCCCTGTCGGTGGACGGCGGATGGACGGCGACCTGATCCAGCAGGCCCCCTCCGTCACGCTTCGCGTGCCACCTCCCCCTGGGGGGGAGGAATTACT
>CAIYZB010000065.1 GCA_903930545.1 uncultured Alphaproteobacteria bacterium | reverse complement strand
TACCTATCTGGGGGTGGCCTATCTGGCCTATAATGCCTCGGTTCCGGCCTTCAAGGACAAGCGGGTCCGCCTGGCCCTGACCATGGCCATCGACCGAGAATTCATCACCTCCAAGCTGATGCGCGGCGGTCAGGTTCCTGCCTATACCTTCGTGCCTCCTGGGGTGGCCAACTATACCGCCGCGACCCCGCCCCCCTGGTCCACATGGACCTTCGAGCAGCGTCAGGCCGAGGCGCGGCGCCTGCTGACCGAGGCCGGCTATGGGCCGGACAATCCCCTGAAGATCGAGATCAAGCACCGCAACACCGCCGACCCGATGCTGATCATGCCCTCCATCCAGGCCGACTGGAAAGCCGTGGGAGTCAATGCGACCCTTGCCCAGAATGAAGGCCAGATTGCCTATGCCGCCTATCGGGCCCGGGACTTCCAGGTGGCGGACGCGGCCTGGATCGCGGATTTCAACGATGCCATGAGCTTCCTCTATCTCCAGCAATCCTCCACCGGTTCGCAGAACTACGGGGACTACAAGAACCCGGAATATGATGCCCTGCTGGCCCGGGCCGACAACGAACCCAATGCCGCCCTGCGTGCCGACTTTCTGGCCGAGGCCGAGCGCACCATGCTGGACGATGCCCCGGTGGCGCCGATCTTCTTCTATGTCAGCAAGAACCTCGTGAACCCGAAGATCACCGGCTATTCGGACAACATCGTTGACCAGCACCGGATGCGCTACATCTGCGTCAAGGGCCACTGACCCCCTCCGTCGCGCCGGTTGTCTCCTAGCTGATTGCTCCCCCTCAGGGGGAGCTGTCGGCGAATGCCGACTGAGGGGGCTGCGGCGGCGGCCTCATACCCTAGAAGGGGCCGAATTGTCCGGAGTTGTCCGCAAAGCCGGCTGACGGGGCCCTTGGGGGTTGAATTGTGACGCCCGCCCTACCGCCGCTAAGGCGAATTTGAAGCGCCACCATGCCCTAAATGGGTAAATTGGTCGCACCAGTCGCTTCCCACGCGATCTGTGACCAGAATGCGACATGTTGGCGCCCAATACATTGCGGTTTCTTAATGGGCGTTGACCCCCGAGGCGCATCCCCCGTAACTCAGCGATAACCGGGTGCGGATTCCGTGCGCGGGACACTTTTATTGTGGGGAGCGGAGTCGCTTTTCGTCATTGGCGAGCGATCCGCTGGAGGATCTAAACCTTGAAAACCAATTCCATGCGGCAGCGTCTGCTGGCTTCGTCGATGATCTGCGGGGCCGCCCTGGCCGCCCTGGCTTCGACCACCGCCTACGCCCAAGAAGAAGTGACCGAAGTGGTCGTGACCGGTTCGCGCATCAAGGTGCCCGGCCTGGTTTCCGCCAGCCCGATCACCTCGGTGAGCACCGAAGAAATCCGTCTGCAACAGGTCCCGGAAGCTGAAAAGATCATCCGCTTCCTGCCGATCTCGGTTCCCGGCGACGGCGCGAACGTGAACAACGGCACTGCCGGTGTGTCCACGGTCAACCTGCGTGGCCTCGGCGCCCAGCGTAACCTGATCATGCTGAACGGTAAGCGGATCACCCCCTACAACATCAACGGCCGCGTCGACGTCTCGAACGTTCCGCTGGCGATCGTTGAGCGCATGGACGTCGTCACCGGCGGCGCTTCCGCCGTTTACGGTTCGGACGCCATGTCCGGCGTGGTCAACTTCATCACGAAGGACGACTTCGAAGGCATCGAGTTCAACGGCACCTACTCGCAAACCGGCGAGCGCGACGGCAAGATCTACAACGCCGCCGTCACCATGGGCGCCAATTCGGAAAATGGCCGCGGCAACGCCGTCGTCAGCCTGAACTACGCCAAGCGCGAATCCGTCCTCCTGGCCGCCCGTCCTTTCGGTCTGCTGGGCGTTGTGACCGCTGACGGTTCCAACCTGAACGCCTCGTCCCCGGCCCTGCCGCCGGCCGACTGCCAGGCCCCTGACGCCGTGGTCGCCGGTGGTTCCACCACCACCATGCCGACCCGTATGTCCCTGGCCGGTTCTTCCCTGGGCCAGTTCCGTAATGACGGGACCCTGGGTTCGAACTGCTCGGTGTTCAACTTCAACCCCTACAACTACTACCAGACCCCGCAAGAGCGTTATGGCGGTCTGGCCATGGCTCACTACGACATCACCGACAACATGACGGCCTATTCGACCGTGATGTTCTCCAAGACCACGGTTCGCCAGCAGATCGCCCCCTCGGGCGTGTTCGGCAACCTGTTCTGGGTCCCGCTGGCCAACCCCTACCTCACCACCCAGGCCAAGAATGCTATCATCGCAAAGGGTGAATCCCTGCGCGTTGGCGGCACCCTGACCGCCTCTTCGTGGCGCGACCTCAACGGCAACAACGTCGTTGACACCCCCGATGACGTCCAGCTGTCCATCCGTCGCCGGACCAACGAACTCGGCCCGCGTTCCTCGAACTACGACAACAACACCTTCCAGGTCCTGGTCGGCCTGAAGGGCACTGTTCTCGAGAACTGGGATTGGGACGCTTCGTTCCAGCACGGTGAAGTGACCCGTACCAGCATCGCTGCTGGCTACACCAACGTCGCCAACTTCCAGAACGCCCTGGACGCCGTCTCCAAGACCTCCTGCCGCAATGGCGATGCCACCTGCGTGCCGGTCAACGTCTTCGGCGGTTACGGCACCATCACCCCGGCCATGGCCGCTTATGTCGGTGCCGTCGGCATCGAAGAGCAGCTCTATACCCAGAACATCGCCTCGGCGACGATCGGTGGCCAGGTTGCTGCGTTCCAGAGCCCCTGGGCTTCCAACCCGCTGTCCATCTCGCTGGGCACGGAATATCGTGAAGAGTTCGGTGAAACCATTCCCGACGAATGCCTGAAGCTGGCTCCGACCAGCTGCCTGGGCGGCGCCGGTGGTAACACCCTGCCCATCAAGGGTGGCTTCAGCGTTGGTGAAGTGTTCGGCGAAGCCCTGCTTCCGCTGATCAACGACAAGCCCTTCGCTCAGGCCGTCACGGTCGAACTCGGCTATCGCTATTCGGATTACGATCCGACCGGCGTGAACCGCACCTGGAAGGCTGGCCTGAACTGGTCCGTCACGGACGAATTCCGCGTCCGCCTGATGCAACAGAAGGCCGCTCGCGCCCCGAACGTTGGTGAACTGGCCGCTCCGGTCGTCACCAGCCTCGACAACGCGACCCTCGACCCCTGCTCCATCGGCAACGCGGCTAAGCTCGCCGGTAACATCGCCCTGCGTAACACCTGCATTGCCACTGGCATGTTCGCGGCTCAGGTCGGCACCGTTCAGGACATCGTCGCTGGTCAGATCAACACCTTCGCCGGTTCCAACCCGCTGGCCCTGCCGGCTCCGGAAACCGCTGATACCTTCACTGTTGGTTTCGTGTGGCAGCCGTCCTTCCTGCCGGTCATCACCAGCCCGGCTCTGTCGGTCGACTATTATGACATCCAGGTGAACGACTACATCGGCACCCAGGCTCCTCAGGAAGTGCTCGACGACTGCTACGTGCGTAATCAGGCTGTTGCCTGCTCGCGTATCGTGCGCGTCAACGGCGACCTGGCCACCCCGGGTTCCGGCATCCAGCTGTTCACCACCAATCTCGACCGCCTCCGTGCGGAAGGCATTGAAGTGGGTGCCAGCTTCGGTGTGAACCTCGAGGACCTCGGCCTCGACGCCAAGTGGGGCGATCTGAAGGTCTCCTACAACGCCAACCACTACCTGACCTCCGACTCCCGCTCGAACCCCAACGCAGCCGACATCGACTGCCTGGGCTATTACGGCACGACCTGCGGCAACCCGCTGCACAAGTTCCGTTTCGTGCAGCGCACCAGCTGGAACGTTGGCGATTTCCAACTGTCCTACCTGTGGCGCCACATGAGCGAAGTGTCGGTTGAAGAAGTCCAGAAGCCGGACGTCTTCAAGCAGTTCCAGACCATCGAAGCCTATGACTACATGGACTTCTCCGGCACCTGGAACGTCAGCGACGCCGTTCGTCTGACCGCTTCCGTGACCAACGCCTTCAACAAGGAACCGCCGATCGTCGGTAACGAAGCTGGCACCACCTCTGCCAACTCGGGCAACACCTTCCCGAGCAACTTCGACACCCTCGGCCGCGTTTACGCCGTCGGCGTGAACCTGCGCTTC
Source organism: uncultured Alphaproteobacteria bacterium (assembly GCA_903930545.1). Taxonomy (GTDB): domain Bacteria; phylum Pseudomonadota; class Alphaproteobacteria; order Caulobacterales; family Caulobacteraceae; genus Phenylobacterium. Next base: position 10,475 of record CAIYZB010000065.1, on the reverse strand, counting down.
TAAGACCGGTCTCTGACTGATCTGGAGATGCGGCGGGCTTCGGCCCGCCGCATTTTCTTTGTACACAACGCCCTGTCGGAGACAGCCATGAGCCAGGATATTGCCGCCCTCGTCCGGGGTGCCCATGATGCCGCCCGCATGGGCCGCTGGGATGAGGCTGAGGCCATCTGGCACAAGGTCCGTCTGGCCGACCCTTCAAACCCCCAGGCCCTCTACAGCCTTGGTGTCCACGCCTTCCAGCGCGGTGACCTGAAGGGTGCCATCGAACTGCTGGGCGAAGCCGCCCGTGTCGCCCCCACCGATGCCTCCATCCAGATGTCTCTGGGCGTGGCCAAGCGCGAGTCCGGCGATCTGGACGGCGAGTGGGACGCCATCAATGCAGCCCTGGCCGCTGACGCCTATTTTCTGCCCGCCCTGCTGGGCAAGGGCCAGTTCCTCGAACATACCGGCCGGCCCAAGGCCGCCGCCGATGTCTATCGCAATGTCCTGCGTGTGGCGCCGCCCGAGGCCCGCTGGCCCGAGCCCCTGCGCGACCAGCTCCTGCATGCCAAGGCCGCTGTCGAGGCCTATACCGACGCCTATTCAGACTTCCTCGCACGCACCCTGGCCCTGCCCCGGGCAGCCCTGTCGGCTGCAGTTCAGGAACGCTGGACGGAAGCGGCCTCCATCATGGCCGGCCGGACCCAGCCCTATCTGTCCAATACCAATCAGCTGAACGTGCCCCGCCTGCCGGCCGTGCCCTTCTTTGACCGCTCGCTCTTTCCCTGGGCGGAAAGGGTCGAGGCCCATACGGACGCCATCCGCACCGAACTACTGGCGGCCCTTCAAGCCCAGAAACAGGCTTTCACCCCCTATATCGAATACAAGCCCGGCGAGCCGGTGAACCAGTGGGGCGATCTGAATCACTCGGAACGCTGGAGCACCTATCCCCTGTGGCGCGGTGGCCAGCCGGTGGCCGACAACCTTGACCACTGCCCGCTTACCCGCATGGCCCTGGCTGAGGCGGAACTTGTGGAGATTGACGGTCTCTGCCCCAATGCCATGTTCTCGGCCCTGGCCCCCCACACCCACATCCCGCCCCACCACGGCGAGACCAATGCCCGGATTGTGGTTCACCTGCCCCTGATCGTGCCGGATAACTGCATCTTCCGGGTCGGCTTCGAGAAGCGGGAATGGAAGGTCGGCGAGTTGATGATGTTTGACGACACCATCGAGCACGAGGCCCGCAATGACAGCGACGAACTGCGGGTGGTCCTGATCTTTGACGCCTGGAACCCGCTGATTTCCCTGGAAGAACGCGAGATGGTCAAGGCCATGGCCCTGGCGGCCCGGACCTTCAGCCAGATCTGAGGGGGCCCCCTCAGTCGGCATTCGCCGACAGCTCCCCCGGAGGGGGAGCAATTAGCTCAGTGTCATTCCTCCCCCTCCGGGGGAGGTGGCACGCGTCAGCGTGACGGAGGGGTCAGCGCAGCTGACTGACGGGGGCCTTCACCGTCGTATGACCCGCGCCCATCCGGGCCTCGGCCATGTCATCCAGAATGCTCTGGGCCCGCGGATCCCCCAGCAGCCAGGCCGAGGCGGCCAGGGTGCGGACCGAGCTCGCCGACACCCCCAGGGCCTGTTCTATGGCCTCGAAGGGCGTGGTCGGGGTGGTCAGGCGTTTCAGGTGGGCATCGCCCTTGATCCCGGCAAGGGTCTTGGCCCGCTCCACGGCCTGGTAGAAGCCGCCGACCTCGTCAACCAGACCCAGCTGCTTGGCCTGGACCCCGGTCCAGACCCGGCCCTTGGCGATCTCGCGGACCCGGGCTTCCGGCAGGTTGCGGCCCGTTGCGACCCGGGTGATGAAGCCCGCATAGATCTGGTCCATCCAGCGAGCAAAGGCGGCGCGATCCGTGGGGCTGAACCCCTTGCCCATGCCGAAGGCCCCGGAAAAATCGCTGCCCACATGGGTCTCGCGGACATCGACCCCGACCCGCGACAGGGCAGGGCCCAGGGCAAACTTGCCGCCATAAACCCCGATGGAGCCGGTGAGGGTGGTGGGCTGGGCCACGATGGCCGAGGCCCCTGAGGAGATCCAGTAACCGCCTGAAGCCGCATAGGTGGCCATGGACACCACCACGGGCTTCTTGGCGGCCTTCGCGGCCTTGATGGCCGACAGGATCTGTTCGGAGGCCGTGTCTGATCCGCCCGGCGAATTGACCCGCAGGACGATGGCCTTGACCGACTTGTCGTCCACGGCCTCGTAGATGGCCTCTGACAGGTCGTCGGAATAGATGGTGGAGCCCCCGGCGAAGGGATTGCCGGATCCGTCATGCCCCGTGACGATGGGGCCCTCGGCCTCGATCACGGCGATCACCGGACCCGAGCCGCTCTCGCGGGGGTTCTGGGTGCGCATATAGGCTTCGAAATCCACCAGCTGGGCATTCTTGCCAGCCTTGGCCTTCAGCGCGGTCTCGACGTCGCGGACCTGACCCAGTTGGTCCACCAGGCGCAGGCGCTTGGCGTCCTCGGCCATATAGGGTCCGGCCTCCAGGGTCTGCATCAGGCTCTGGGCCGACTGCTTGCGGTCGAGGGCCGCAGTGGCGATCCCCGTGCGATAGACCGATCCCATCCAGGACAGCTGGGAGGTTTTGTGAGCTTCGGTATAGTCCGACTGCAGATAGGGATTTACGGCGTTCTTGAATTCGTAGCGCTGCTCATAGTCTGCGGTGACGCCATACTTGTCGAAGAAGCGCTTGAAAAAGACATCCTCCGTCGCCAGGCCCGTGACTTGGAAGGAGGAGGCAGGCTGCATCCAGAACTGGTCGGTTGCGGCCCCCAGCATATAGGTCGAGGTCACCACGCCGGAGGGATAGAGCCCCTGGCTGTGGGCATAGATGGGCTTGCCCGTGGCGCGGAAGGCCTTGAAAGCCAGGCGCAATTCGTCCGCTGCGGCCGGTTCCATCCCGCCTTCCGGAAGGCGCACCAGGACCGCCTTGACCTTGCCGTCGCTCTCGGCGGCATGAAGGGTCTCGATGATGGACATGACCGAAAGGCTGCGCCGCCCCAGGCTGGCCAGGGGATTGATGGGCTCCTGATCGGTCAGGGGATCGCGCAGGTCCAGGGTCAGGACCGCCTGAGCCGGAGTCACTGCCGGCTTTGACGCGCCGGCCGCCATGACGATGAGCAGGAAGGGGACCCCCACCAGAAACAGAAGCAGCCCGGCAAAGACCCCGGCGGCGGTGATGAGGAAATGTTTCATGGAAATCCCGGGGGCGAGCGAGGCATTCGCTCACCGACCCTATATTGGTCCCGACGCGGTTCAAATGAAGAGACTGCAACTCTCACGCTATTTCCGCGCTTTGCCCCCCCTTTTCGAGGCGGGGGAAAACTCACCGGAAAAACAGAGTTACTCGAATATTCATCGCGTCTGTTCGGGTCTCGCGAACCCATTGCAGGTAAAATTGTTCCACAACCCGGCTTGAGTTTTCCGCTCAGTTGCCGGAAATGGGTAGCGTTAAATTTAGTTCATTTTGAATTGCGACCTACCCCAACCCTCGAGGTGCTACCTTGAACGCTTACTCCTCTCCGGACCAGAGCACGGCGACCCCGGTTTCCGCTGACGATGCCATCGATCCCCAGCGTCGGGGTTATGTGTTCGCCCGATCCGTCGATTTCCTGATTAACAGCATGAAGGCCCTTTCGGCCCCCTTTGAAGGCGATGTCACCACCGCCCTGGTCTTCCACGCCATGTCCAGGGCCTCGGTTGCGCACATGAACATGCGCCCGGGGGTCAACAAGGCCGCTGTTGACGGCATTTTCCCGGACGACCTGCGCCGCTCGGTCTCGATCCTCAGCACGGCCAACTTCCTTGGCCTGCCCTATGAAACCACCCGCCGCCACGTCGGCAAGCTGGTGGAACTGGGCATGGTGGAACGTCGCGGGTCGCGGGAGTTCTTTGTTTCCTCTGCCGTCCTGTCCCGTCCCGACTTCGATCCCGTGGCAACCCAGACGGTCAATCTGGCCCGGGTGCTGTTGAGGGACGCTGGCGGGGTCTTTGAACCCGGCCAGATGGTCGAGGCCTGACCCATCAGGCTACAATGGTATAGGCTCCCGGTCAGCAAAGCCGGGAGCCTGCCATGGACGCCGCCGATCTGACCTTCAAGACTGCCGCCCAAGCGCTGGAGGCCCGTTATGGCTCCCATGCCCCCGCTGGCCCGACCACCCCCGCCATCGAGACCATGCTGGCGCACCGCTCCGTTCGGGCCTACCTGCCTGATGCGGTGCCAGACGAGGTCCTGGCCATGGCCGTGGCCGCCGCCCAGTCAGCGGCTACCTCCTCCAACCTCCAGGCCTGGAGCCTGGTCGCCGTGCGCGATCCCGCCCGCAAGGCCCGTCTGGCCGAGATGGCCGGGGGACAGGCCCATATTGTCGAGGCCCCGCTCTTTCTCGTCTGGCTCATCGACCTGAACCGTCTGCGCAGCCTGGCTGCGGACCGGGAGGTCCCTTCCGAGGCCCTGGACTATACCGAGGTCTTCCTACTGGGGGCGGTGGATGCCAGCCTGGCCGCCCAGAACGCCGCTGTGGCCCTGGAGTCCCTGGGCCTCGGCACCGTCTATATCGGCGGCATGCGCAACCAGCCGGAGGCCGTGGCCGAACTGCTGACCCTGCCCCCCGGGGTCTTTGCCCTCTATGGCATGGCGGTAGGCTATCCCGACCCCGCGCGGCCCGCTGACATCAAGCCGCGCCTGCCCCAGGCCGCCGTCCTTTTCGAGGAGACCTATGACTGGGGTCCCGCCCAGGTCGAGGCGGTCAAGGCCTATGACGAGGTCCTGAGGGCCTTTCAGGCGCAACAGAAGATGCGCCCCCAGGACTGGAGCGCCCAGGCCACCTCCCGCATCGCCGGCCCCCAGACCCTGTCCGGCCGCCATGTGCTGCGGTCCGTGCTGGAACGGATGGGGTTTGGGCTGAAGTAGGGGGGAGGCGCAGGGACTGGGCCAGAAAGCGTGTTGTAAGCCCTAGAAGGGAAAGGGTGCGACGTCGAGGAAGGCACCGGGTGCGGGTATGCCCAGGTATCCTCCGAAGTGACCAAAGGATCCCAGTCGTCCGCTTTTGTAAGAGTCGGAGCCGTAGAGGTAGGCGGACATGGTGGAAATAGCCAGAACAAGTGACTGCAGACTGGTCTCCCCATAGACGAACCGCTCTATGTTGAAGGGTGCGTCTATTTCGATGAGGCACCGCCAGCTAGTTTCTGTCTCGGGCAACTCGGGAGCATAAACCCGCGCAACTAACTGTTGGCGGCTGCCTTTCAGATCTAGGCGATGTTCGCAGACCAAATTCATCGCGAGTCTCAGTTCATCCCAGCCTCAGCTCCGGCTTACCAATCTCACCTTGGTGGGCAAGGCAATGGGCATGCCGTGCATTGGCGCTGCTCCAGCAGGCCTGTTTTGCGTAGGTAGTTCTCAGCGTGCGACAAATCGCGTTGTCGTTTTCGAACTGAACCTCACATTGAGGCGGTGCTTCCGGTTTGCCGCTGCCACTACCCGCCGATGGGGGAATACGTTTGAAGTTGATCTGTCCAGGCAACTGCCCGGGCAATGGTGAGGGTAACCTACCATGGCATGTGATGCAGTCATCGGCCCCAGTGATAGTCGCAGCGGCACCTACGAACGGTGGGACAGATGCGTGACCATAGCTCGAGGCCACAACGAGCTGCCCAAGCGCCGCCAACTGAGCCGCTTGCCAGTGCTGCCATGCAGGGCTCTCCCAAAAGCGGTCAGTTGCATCTGGGCGAGTTTGATGCGGCGCGCTGCTGACCGGCGTTGAGGAAGTCTTTGCAGCCGGCCGTTGCTCCTCAAAGAAAGAATTGAAGCTTGCCTGTTGGGCTGCATCTTTAGCTTTTTGGATTGCTGATGCCGAACGCTGGTACCAATTTCGGAGTGCTTCTCCTTCGAGCTGGGCTGGATCCTGTGCGAGTTGCGCCATGCTTTTTTCCTCTTGCGGACTGCTCCCGCGCGCAGGTCATGCGGGAGCAACTAGGGTTTGCGAGTGCATGAACGGTCCAGTGGCGATCGACTGAGCCGAACGAAACCGTGGAGTTCACAGGGAGCAATATGCCGCAGAGCCAATCAAAAAATGGAACGAAAAGTGAACAAAATTGCATCAGTTCGGGTAGGCATGACTTCACCCGCTTGCCCTCCCGGGGGGAACGGCCAATTTGTCGACGTCTAGACCTATGACGAGGCCCTCATGGCCTTCCAGACGCAACAGAACATGCGCCCCCAGGACTGGAGCGCCCAGGCCACCTCCCGCATCGCCGGCCCCCAGACCCTGTCCGGCCGCCACGTGCTGCGGGCCGTGCTGGAACGGATGGGGTTTGGGCTGAAATAGGGGGGGCCGTTTTGTGACAGCTGCCCTGTCAATAGGTATCGAAGCCACCACATCCAGTTGCGCGAATGACATCGGAAACTGACTGGGCATTTCTGATGTCGTTCAGGACGCTGGCGTAAAAATCGTCCTCACCCGGGAATCCCTTATAGTCGGACTCGTAGGTTTCTACGGACTTGAGGGCTCGCTCCCTTAGGTCGTCAATTGACGTGTTGGGTAGGGTTTCAAGATCGTGCTCAATGAGCCAGCTTGTCTTTGCTGTTAGAAGCACCATCAGCCATGAGCCGGTTCGTTTGATCCGCCGGATCGAACGAACCCGCCATGACCTGCAATCCGAACCGATCAGTATCAATCCGTTCTGCATGTTATCCCTTAGTGTAAGGGTCCCGCATGTCGTCAGTTCCTCAATATTTTTGAATGCCCACATGTAGTAATCGGGTGTAAATCCGACAACGGGAAATTCTATTCTTGAATCAAAAGCGTTCAATTGAGCGTCTCGAAATTTGACGAAATTTCATAATTCCAATCACTAGAATACTATTTATTCAACGTTGCGCTTTTTTCGATTGGGGCTGTGAGCTGAATGGTCGGGTCATGTTTTCCACCGCATCGGCGACATTGGACGCGATGGCGACGGGTACAGTCTTTTGCCAATCAGTCGTTCCATACCAAACGCGCTCAAGTGCGTTGAACCTTGGCAATCCATTCCAAGCGGAGTGAATTCTGCGGTGAGTCTCGACAGGCAGAACCTTCAGAAGGGCTGGGTTGTTGAGAACGCTTTCAACGTTTCGGCTCAGACCGTTCAGGGGGATCGAGTGGTGTACTTCCTCCCCCTTGGCGACCATGCCAGCGCGCCGCATCCTGCCGACGGTGGCCGTCGCGGTCTTGGAAAACTTGGTAACCACACCAGCACCCTTGGTGGCCGCCTTTGCTCCCTTTACAACGGCTCCCACCGGCAGGACGTCCGCCACCGCTATCGCCGCATTGAAGGCTGCGCCGTCATAGTTTCCATCCTGAAGATCTGCAGCAGCCTCCCAGGCGGGCCCAACCACGGGAATGAAGGACTCCAGCGTCGTCGGCCGCGCGATTTTGGGGCCCTTCTGGAAGTCTTCCAGGGCGTCATGGGCGAGATCGAGGGGGGAGACGAATTGTTGATCATGTCGGGCTTGTGAGGTCGGAGCGCTAGTCGCCGACTGGGAGGCCACATCTCCTGTACTGGCCGTCCCCGCAGGACCGAAAAAGTTGCGATACTGCTGCTTGAACTGAGCGTCGCGGGCCTGGGCAATTTCGTCCGAGGTTCTCAGGTACCACTGACGCAAGGCCTCACCTTGCAGGTTCTTGGGATCGGTCTGGCGATCAGCCATCTTCATGCTCCTGACAGGCTTGTGCCCTGCCGCCAGCTTGCTGGCGGTAAGGGCGATTGAATCGGGAAAGTCGCAGCGGCCGCCGTGTGGTTCTGACACGGTCTTTCGCTGCTGCCGAAAGCGTCCTCAAAACGCGCGATCTCGGCAAGAACAAAAGCAGAACTTTTTGCTTGCCGCTTTGGTAGTTGGTCGCCTAGCGTTTAGCGACGGCTCTCCGACTGAGAAGGTCCCACCCAATGACGACGGAGCTCAACTTGATTAGATTTTCAGATGAGCAAGATCACTTCTGTCGGGCTTTCTCTGCCGCCTGGCCGAGCCTTGGTCTTTCTGCCATGGACGTGGCGGGCATATGCCAAAGACTGTTGCGACGCCTCGTTCTGATCAATCCGGCCTATGCAGAGGTTGGGTTCGGCTTCAATCCCCAGCTGTTGCCAAACTCGGATCGACTGAAGATTCTCGACCTGTCCGCCGAGGAATTGGCTGGATCCATCGAGCGCGGCCGCCGCACGGGTCTGCCCGGATTTCCCGAACGAACAGGACGAAGCGGCTATGGCATCGTCCTGGGTGCCCACAACATGTCAAGTTCGGACCCGCGGATGATCAGTTTGATCCTGCAGGTTGGCAATCATCGAGATGATGGATGGGATGGGCTGGAGGTTGCGCTGCATAAAGACAGCCCGGCCTGGCACAATCCGGATCTGGCCTTGGGTTTCATCGACGATCTGATCGAAATCACAGCCTGTCACTGTGCCGCAGCATGGGCCTACATTCTTGGAGAACCGGTTGGCTACTGGCGCCCGTGGATGACCTGGCTTGCCGACAATGCCGGGTCGCCTCTGCCGGAGATCTTTCAGCTCGACTATGAAAGGCCTCCTGAACAGATCACCCGACACAAGGGTGGAGCTCTGCAGACCTGGGATTGAAGGGGTGCCCGATGGCAAACCTGCTGCCTCTTGGTTAGCCGGGGCAGGTCAAAGGCAGTTGGCGCGCGGCCTCAATGCCTCAGACATTGGTCCATCTACCAGGATTGCGGGAGGGAAATTTCGCCCGATTTTCCGGGGAAATTGAATGGTCGGAGTGGCAGGATTTGAACCTGCGACCCCCGCGTCCCGAACGCGGTGCTCTACCAGACTGAGCCACACTCCGACTTGAGAGCGCGCCTTATAGGGGACGATGATCGCCCTCGCAAGCAGGGCCGTTGCATCCTTCCAAGCAGGGCGTTGCATCCTTCGAAGGGTTGGGCTATCTCACCGCCTCCGCGCGGCTCATCCCCGCTGCCGTTCCTGCTGGGGAATGGTGTAATGGTAACACAGCGGTTTTTGGTACCGTCGTTCTAGGTTCGAGTCCTAGTTCCCCAGCCAATCTCTCCCGGATATGTCCAGGGGCCCAGGGTGGCTCCAGTGGTCAGGTGAAAACATGTCCGAGCCCGGATCGAATCGCCAGGATCAGGCCGACAGAATTGCCCCCTATTTCGAGGTTCAGCTGCGTCTGGCGGGTACTGTTTCGGCCCTGACGGGGGAGGCCATGTCCTCGGCCGTCGCAAGACTCACCAATTTCCACCCCCGTTTCGGCCTGGGCTATATTGGCGAGGGTGAGCCTTCGGCGCTTTGGCTGGACTATCTGGCCGGTCTGGATCTTGTCGGCGGTCACGAGGCCTGGCTGGACTGGACCCTGCAGACCTATCTGACCTGCCCCGATGAGGTTCCCTCTGCCAAACAGGCCCGGTTTGGCTGTTTCAGCTATGATCCGCCCAATGAGGCCGGGGACCTGAAGATCCACTTCAACAACCGTGATGGCGACCCTGACCATGGCCCCTTGAGCGCGGTGCGGCTCCCCGCCCGAAGGGCCGAGTTGCGCCAGATGGTCCATCACATGGCCGAGGTCTGGCCGGATGTCGAGGCGGTGGCCGGGGGCAGCTGGCTCTACAACACCCGGGCCTATTGCAGCCTGTTTCCCGCTGACTATGTGGCCTCGGCCCACAGGGTCGAGCCCCTGCATCTGACCGGGACCTCCAGCTGGGGGCAGCTTCTGGACTTCCGCGGCCAGGTGAAGCCACAGATGCGCGATGCGGTCCTGGCGGCCCTGCCAGACATCGACGCGAAGGCTCCCTGGCGGGTCTTTCCCCTGCGCGCCCTGGCCGTCAGGGCACCCCTGGCCTCGTTCCTCGAATTCGTCGGCTAGAGAAGCACGAAGAAGGCGATGGAGGCTGCGGCCATGACCGCGGTGGCGGCCCAGCCCCAGATGGCTGTGCGCCGGGACAGAGTCAGGCGGCCCATGGCCTTGGGATTGGTGACAATCAGCATCATGACCGCCATCAGGGGGGCTGCCAGCACCCCATTGACCACGGCCGCCCAATAGAGGGAACGGACAGGGTCGAGGCCGACAAAGTTCAAGGCCACACCCAGCAGGGTGGCCACCGCTATGGTGGCATAGAAGGCCCGGGCGTCATTGGGCCGGGCATCCAGGCTGTGGGCCCAGCCGAACATCTCGCTCACCGCATAGGCCGCCGAGCCCGCCAGAACGGGCACAGCCAGCAGGCCGGTGCCGATGATGCCCAGGGCGAAGAGGGCAAAGGCAAAGTCTCCGGCAATGGGGCGAAGTGCCTCCGCGGCCTGGGCAGAGGTGGCGATGTCGGTCATGCCGTGGGCATTGAGGGTGGCCGCCGTGGCAAAGACTATGGCCAGGGAGACCAGGGAGCTGAAGGCCATGCCGACAATGGTGTCCAGCTTGATCCGGGCCAGTTCG